>JAIRWS010000080.1 GCA_031268855.1 Candidatus Margulisiibacteriota bacterium
AAAGGTATAGTTATGTCAGACCAATTAAAAGATTTACTGAACAATTCAAACTACATAATTGCACTGACCGGCGCGGGGGTGTCAACACTGTCAGGTATTCGTGATTTTCGAGGTAAAAATGGACTATATAAAGATTTTAATGCCGATAAAATTTTTGATATAGGTTATTTCTTTCACGAGCCGGAATACTACTACACTCAAACCAAAGACTTTATTTATGGACTGGATAAGTATCAGCCAAACCTTATTCATAAAACTTTAGCAGAATTGGAACAAAAGAATATCATTCGCGCTATCATAACCCAGAATATTGATATGCTTCATACCAGAGCCGGTTCGCAGAATGTCATAGAAATACACGGTTCGCCGGAAGCGCATTACTGCACGGATTGTCAGCGGAAATATTCTTTTGCGGAAATCGCGCCTATTGTTAAAGACAATAAAGTGCCGCATTGCGATAAATGCAACGGACTAATCAAGCCCGAGATCGTGTTTTTTGGCGAAATGTTAAATGAAAAAACTCTAGCTAACGCTTATACGGAAATTTCAAAAACTGACCTTATGCTTGTACTTGGTTCGTCGCTTGTTGTTCAGCCTGTCGGTTACTTTCCTCGAATGGTTGTCGAAAATGGCGGTAAAGTCATTATCGTAAATGATATGCCGACACCATTAGACGAACTGGCAGAAATGCGGTTTAACGATTTGCAGGAGTTTATAAAAGAAATTATCTGAGCTCAGAGGGCGGCCATATTTTGTTGACACCCCTAAAATAATATAATAAACTATTTTCCCTTGTTTTAGGGAATGGAGCAATTATGAAAAATGCCGTGATACAGGAGATCGAAAACAGGCAAAAGAAAGCCGAGATAGGCAATTTCCGCGCTGGCGATACTGTCAAAGTGCATCAACGCCTTATTGAAGGCGTCGGTGACAAGAAAAAAGAAAGGATACAGGTTTTTGAAGGCGTGGTCATCAGCCGGCACGGTAGCGGCGTCAATGAAATGGTCTCCGTGCGCAAAGTGGTTGACGGCGTGGGTGTGGAAAAGATGTTTCCCATACATACTAAGACGGTGGCCAGGATCGAGCTGGTCAAATACGGCAAAGCCAGACGCGCTAGATTGTTTTACCTGCGTGACTTGATCGGTTCGAAGATCACCCGCGTCAAAGAAGATTTGCAGAAAAACATTGAGGCAGCCGCTAGAAAATCAGCCTTGCGTAAAGAACAGGATAAAGCGCGTGAACAGGCTAAGCTGGCCGAAAAAGCCGCCAAAGCCGCCGCCGATACGCCAGCCGCGCCGCCAGCGTAATGTTTTTTCAGAAAAAAAACAATGAGCTAAAACCCAGGAAAAAAGAATCGATCTGGTCGATACTGGGCGTTATTATTTTTGCGCTGCTTTTGAAAGCGACGGTTTTGACGATTTTTATCATTCCGTCGGGGTCGATGATCCCAACGCTAAATATCGGTGATGTACTGATCGTCAACCGCCTGTATTTTGGCCTGTCCAATCCTCTGCGCGAGGCCTGGTATGCCGACAAATTGCTTTTTGTTCTGCCCAACCCCTGGTTTCAATCCCAATCCCCGCTGGTCAAAACCCGTTTTTTGTTAAATTTCGGCGTGAAGCCAAAACGGCTGGATATTGTGATTTTCAAAGTGCCGCTTGCGCCGCAGCCCGCGCGCGAGTACGTGTATGAAATTGACGGAAAAACCATGCGCGCCTATTTTATTCAGCCCGGACGCGCCGGCATGGATTATGTGAAGCGCTGCATCGGCCTGCCGGGCGATGTAGTTGAGTTGCGTAACGGCCGCGTGCTGGTCAACGGCGAGTATTTGCCGGGGCAGGATAAATTTACCTGGCACAATGATAATAGTTATTACGGGCCGCTCAAAGTGCCGGCTGGGCATTACTTCGTGCTGGGAGACAACCGGCCGCACAGCTCGGACAGCCGTTACTGGGGTTTTGTGCCGGAAGATCATCTGGTCGGCGTAGCGCGCTGGATCGCCCTGCCGCCGTGGCGCTGGCGGATACTAAAATAAAATTTTCAGTAAAAGATCCCCGCCAATCTCCTGAACAGAGCAAATTTTGGCGTGATAGAATTCTGATAGTTTATTGATACCGAGCTCGCCAAATACTGGCAGCGCGCCGCCGCCTAAAATTTTGGGCGCGATAAATAACCGCCATTCATTGACCAGACCGCTTTTAAGAAAAGCCGTGTTTACCGCCGCGCCGCCCTCGACCAGGATCGAGCAGATCTGGAATTTCCTATAGAGAAAACGCAAGGCTTTTTTTAGCGCCGCCGCCGAGTGTATATTGCCCTGAGCGGGCAGACCTTTGGCTATGTCGCCGAGAAAAAGCGCCTGGGGATCATTGAGGAGCTTGACGCCGCGGGGAAAATCCCCGCGCGCGCCGAGGACGATCTTGTAATTTTCTTTTTTGATCCCGGGCAGACGGATATTTAGGCGCGGATCGTCTTGAAGCACGGTATTTTTTCCGACCAGCACGGCGTCATGCGCCAGTCTCAAACGCTGCCCGGCCGCGCGCGCTTCCGGCCCGGTGATCCATTTGCTCCGGCCGCGCGCGTCAGCGATCTTGCCGTCCAGCGTAACGGCGGATTTAAGCGTGATGTACGGCAGTCCGGCGGTTTGATTGTGGAAAAAAACTTTGTTCAGCTCCCGCGCCTCTGCCTCTAAAACCGGATAAACTACTTCCAGGCCGGCTTTTTTTAAAAGACGCGCGGGATCAAGTCCGTGGACTTGGGGATCGGGATCGCGGACAGCGAAGACGACTTTTTTTATTCCAGCCTCAATAATGATGTCCGTGCAAGGCGGCGTTCGTCCATGATGCGCGCAGGGCTCCAGCGAGACGTACAGAGCCGCGCCGCGCGCGCAGTTTTTAATCGGATTTTTTCCAGCGAGGTTGAGTATGGCCTCGCGTTCGGCGTGGTTTTTTCCGCAGGCGCGGTGATACCCCTCGGCAATAATTTTTCCGCCTTTGACGATCACCGCGCCGACCAGCGGATTGGGCGAAACGTAGCCTGTCCCTTTCCGCGCCAGCTCAAAAGCGCGACGCATAAAAAATTCGTCCTGATTTTGCATGGTAAAATTATACTATAAAGCCGAGCCCTGCTTCTTAATAATACGCCACGATCCTGATAATCTCTTTTCTTATATCTATCCGGCAATAGGGTAAACATTTGATGTGGCCTTTCAAGACATTATATTGCCAGCGGTATAAACAATCCTCTCTGCGTTGTTCCTCGTCCAGCTCGGACACTTTCAAGGTAATTCCGTCCAGACGTTCACCCCGCCTTTGATCTTTAGGCAAATGCCTGGCGGTCTCGATAAAATTAATATAATCAAAATAATTTTTTTCCTGTTTCACCACATCCTGCGTGCGGTGTGTGTCTACATTGCAGTCTGTCAGATACTGCAAAAATTCCGCATCGTCCTGATGCTTTATCCAGTATTCGTAATCGGTAAGTTCTTCCTTAATATTCCGCGCCGGCATCCGATCTCTGAAAGAATAATTGCCGCTGAAACGTTCCCAGATCTGCTCCTGCTGAACAGCCAGCGTCGTGCGGGATAAATCCACTCCCTGCATCTCCAGATCAGCCCGGACATCGGCAAATTTTCTTTTTCGCTTATACCAGCTGTATTCCAGCGTAGCGCTGCCCGGAATAACCTGGCCGCTGGCATTATAGGCCGCAACAAAATATTCCTTTTGTTTTTCTAATCTGGCGAGGCCCCAATCTTTATTATTGGAGTTGCTGGTATAAACTGTTTTTTCCGTATCAGCAATTAGCATGTCTATTACTCGTAAGTTTTTTATAATTGTTGCAAATGATATACTAATAACTCTATGAAAGTCATCGGCATCACCGGCACCAACGGCAAAACGACCACCACGCATATTGTCTGCGAGATTTTGCAAAAAGCTGGTTATAAAACCGCCAAGATCGGCACGATCACCAACCGCCTGACCACGCCGTCGCCCTGGGAATTAGCGGAGATTTTTGAGCAGGAAAGACGCCGCGGCACGGAATATTTGGTCATGGAAGTTTCCTCGCACGGCATTCATCAAGACCGCGTCAAGGGGATTTTTTTTCACGTCAAAGCGTTGACCAATATCACGCGCGACCATCTGGATTATCACAAGACTTTCCGCGCCTACAAAAAAGTGAAGTACGGCTGGTTAAAACGTGGCTGCGGGATAAAAATAACTCCGCGTGACTGGCGCCGGGAAAAAATCGATTTTACGCATCCGTTCATTGGTAAATTTAACGAACACAATATGCAGACCGCGCTGGCCGTCCTGAAAAGCCTGAATATTTTGCCGGAAAAAAAATTAAAAAAACTTTTCGCCGGATTATCTCCTATCCCCGGCCGTTTTGAGGTCATTCAGCAAAACCCCGGCGTTATTGTCGATTATGCCCACACGCCCGATGGTCTGGAAAATCTCCTGAACGCCGTGTCCGATTTGCGCCAAAAACAAAAATCCCGCGGCCGCCTTATCACGGTTTTTGGCTGCGGTGGAGACCGGGACAAAGGGAAACGGCCTAAAATGGGGCGGCTGGCGCTGCGCAAAAGCGATATTTGTTTGGTAACTTCGGATAATCCACGCACGGAAAAACCAGAGGCAATTATTCAAGACATTTTGGCCGGTATGCATCAGGGCTTTTTTAGCCGGCGCAAAAAAATTATCGTGCAGGCCGACCGGCGTCAGGCGATCCAGCAGGCCGTGCGGCTGGCGCAGGCTGAAGATCTTGTCGTGCTGGCCGGCAAGGGACATGAGACTTATCAGGTGCTCGGCCGGAAAAAGCAGCATTTCGATGACCGCGAAGAAGCGAAAAAGGCGCTAAAAAAATGCCGGCAAAAATAATCCGCTTACCCACCAAAGTCGTATCGATCGGTTCCGTAAAAATCGGCGGGCGGAATCCGATCGCCGTGCAGTCGATGACCAACACATTCACGACCGATGTCAAAGCGACTGTTCAACAAATTAAAGACTGTGCCGCGGCCGGCTGCAATATTATCCGCGTGGCTGTCCCTGACCAAAAAGCGCTGGAGGCTTTTGCTGGTATAAAAAAACTCTCACCTCTACCGGTCGTGGCAGACATTCATTTTGATTACCGTCTGGCCATCGGCGCGCTCGAAGCTGGCGCGGACAAAATACGCCTCAATCCGGGCAACATTCAAGGCGCGGCCAAATTAAAAGAAATCATCGTCGCGGCTAAAAAGAGGCATATTCCCATCCGCATTGGCGCGAATTCCGGCTCGGCCAAAAAGGATCTAGCGCGGCTGGCTGTAGAATATTGTGAGTTTTTTGAGGCGCGGAAATTCCGGAATATTGTGCTTTCGCTCAAATCCTCTTCGGTGCGCGATTCACTGGACGCCTACACGCGCATAGCGCGAAAACGCAATTACCCTCTGCATGTTGGCATTACCGAAGCCGGCACGGAATATTACGGCGCTATAAAATCGGCGGTGGGCCTTGGCGCGCTGCTTAGCCGCGGGCTGGGCGACACGGTGCGGGTCTCGCTCACCGCCGCTCCGGTACAGGAAGTTACCGCCGCGCGCTATATACTCAAGTCTTTAGGGCTGCTTGCCTGCCCCGAAGTCATTTCCTGCCCCACCTGCGGCCGCACGCAGATCGATATTATCAGATTGGCCAAGCAAGTCGAGCAAAAGCTGCAAGAAATAAATAAAAATATCACTGTCGCCGTGATGGGCTGCGCGGTCAACGGCCCCGGCGAAGCCGCGCACGCGGATTACGGCATTGCCGGCGGCAAAGGGCGGGGCCTTATTTTCGCCAGGGGAAAAAAATTAAAAACTGTGCCGGAAAAAAATCTAGTAGCTGAACTTTTTAAACTGATCGAACGCGCTTAAAGTTTTTTAAGAGGTTCGTTCAAAAACACAACACAAAAAATCACTGCATTTTTTCCGCTTTCAACTCGATTTATTTATAGAGGTTAGTATGTGATTAGTTACGAAAGGAACTGGTTATGTATACCAAGCAAATCAGTATGCGAGAATACTGGAAGAACAAACGAGCCACAATAATTAGCGCAATACACGACCGAGACGAAATCCGCATACACAACATACTAGAGGCAGTTTCTAGCGAGGAATTTAAAAATAGTATAAACGACAGTATGTTTCACTATTCTACACGGGAAGATTATCAAAACAAAGCAAACCCTTTAACTCCGGCACAAACAGCTCGCGGAATTCTAATATCTTTAGGAATAGTTCCTCAGAGTTTGCAAAACTATGGCCTGCCAAAATGCGAATTGGTCATCAGCCTGCATGCTATAGGCAAAGCTCTTGGCCAGCCGGAATCAGCCGATGCAGCCGGCAGAGATGGTACGGATGAATTTCACAGCCACTCTGTAAAAAAGGAAGATATAGAAAATCTAACCGCTTTGATTGCGCGCCCCCTGGCCATACTGCCTAATCCGGCTGCTACTGAGAATGAAAAATCCTATTTACTGATTTTAGACGCGGTGGATGAAAATGGCAATCAACTGGTCGCGCCAGTTCGTCTGCCACAGGGCAATTTT
The DNA here is from genome assembly GCA_031268855.1 of Candidatus Margulisiibacteriota bacterium. NCBI lineage: Bacteria > Bacillati > Candidatus Margulisiibacteriota > Candidatus Margulisiibacteriota bacterium. The sequence goes on from JAIRWS010000080.1 coordinate 6,559, forward strand.
GAGCAGGCTTTTATTCCTACTATTTATGGAGAGACCGCCAAAAAGTTATTAAACATGAAAGATGAACAAGGCAGTGTTTACTGGTCTGAAGATATACAGTTAACTAATAATATCGAAAATCTTGTTTACAACGAAGCAATTAAAACACACAGCTTTGACTCTATAAGCAGTGAAAACTTTGACCTAAGGCAGGAGCTTTTCGACGAAGAACACCTGAGAGTTGATTTGGAAAATTCAACCCTGTTGATTGACTTGTTTGCCAAATATAAACTGGAATCCCGTGAATTATTTGATGATACAGGCCTATTTGTTGTGCGTCCGTTAAACAGTCAAACGCCTTTTCCCTACGGTATTATTACTTGGAAATTCAGCAATCTTACCGATAGCCAAGGCGCGCCGATTAAAAATTCTAGAGGAAAGTTAATCATCTGGTTTTGCGCCAAACGAAAGTCTGAGGGTGCTATTTGGCAGCAGGCTAGGAATATGTTTTCCTCGCCACAATAAACTCCAACGGGAAAAATTTTGCAACACTTGTGGAGAACTTTCGATTAGTAAGTGTTATGCAAATTTTTTCAAACAAGTTTATTTCCTCTGCCGAAAAACAGAATGTTTTTCTCAACCCAGTGAATAAACTACAGATCAGTAAGCCCAATATAAAAAGCTTGACTCAAGACGTCGTTGGATTTTCGACATTCGTTCTGCGTGAGCGTATCAGCCGCAGCCTGCCTTTGGTCGGAGAAGTAATGCTCAGCCGCCTAAAATGTGATCCGCTTAATTATCCTTTGGAATTTTGGTTTCCAGCAGTCAGGCTTAACCTTCAAGGCCAAGATAATATCCTGACTATTTCCGCAAACTCCTTGGGCTATCTGCGGCATAACGGGGTTTATGTGCTGGGATTGGAGTCGCCTCTGGAAATACAACTTACAGACAGCCTGGCCTACGCTAACGCGGTCTATGCGACCTTTGACGGCAAAGCCCGCGGTGTAATGTTCAATAATGATTTTAAAAACTTTCCTGTGCCAGAGCTTGGAAAATTAGCCGTAACCAATGTTTACTTATCTTTCGCCACGAACTATTTTACATTGACGCTGAGCGATGACTTGCCTTTTGAACTGCCCTTTTTGCAAAATCTCCGGGCTGGCGGAGTGCGTTTGGACAATGTCGGCAAAATTATTGCCTACACATTCAAAGAACCTCTAGTGCGCCCGGCAAAAGATTTTGGTCTTGCCGCCAATTATAATCTTTATATTATCGAAATCGGTCTTATAAATGCGAATCGTTACTCTTGCTTGCTGCTACCAACCCAGCATTGCTCCGCCAGACTGATGATTTTGAATTCACAGGGTCAGGCGCGTATTCTGAAATAACGACGATCCTTATTGGTTGAGGAGCTTTTTAAACTGATCGAACGTTAAACTACTTAACCTGACAAAACTGGACTAAATATTTTTGGTGTAAATTGTTCAACAAATTACAGGCGTCGCGGTTGTACTTGGTCAGCAGATTTAGGGATTCCGGCGGCGGGCTGGCCGGAGGCTTGAGCAGTTCGTAAACAGCCAGTCCAAAAGCTTCGGCAAGTTTCAGCATGGTGGTCGGCGACACCCATCTGCGTCCGGTTTCGATCGCGCTGACAAAATTGACCGAAACATTTATTTTTTCCGCCAGCTCTTCCTGCGACCAGGCATAACGGCTGCGGCATAACTTAACATTGTGACCTAAAAGTTGAAATAAATCTTTTTCCTGCATAACACTACTCCTATTAGAGTGATATTATTCTCTCTTATTGACAAATATACCAATTACTGTTAGAATTAGTATAAAATGTCTATTAGTCACTATTTAGAGGGGGTATCTTTATGGCCAACGATTACACAGACAATTTTGCAGGAGAGCCGTATTTTATCAGTAAAGGCGAACCGCTTTCGGCGGCGGGCATGACCGCGGCGCTGAATACCAGAGAAAAGGTGGCGAATAAAGCAACCAGCCTATCCAGCGCGTCTACCGATGACGAGTATCCGTCTGCCAAAGCGGTTTACGAAAGCGCGATACACAAAACTGGAAACGAAACGATAACCGGCGTCAAAACTTTTGGCAAAACTGGCGAGGCGGCTGAACCAAAATTAGGCGCGGCCAAGACAACTGACGCTGCCAATGACGGCACAAAATTCGCCACCGAGGCGCAAGTGTATAATCTCGCGCAACAACTGGCCAATGTATTATTGCCGAAAGGTATGATACTGGCGATGAACGCCAGCAGCTGGCTGAACGCTGGCGCGGTGTTCCAAAGCAACTGGAAGGTCTGCGATGGCACAGGCGGCACGCCGGACTTGCGCGGCAGATTTTTGCGCGGCGGAACGGCGAGTGATAGCCCGACCGGCGGCGGAAAAATGACTTTAGCCAAAGAACACTTACCGTCGCACGGACACTCCGCCTCGATCAGCGGCGGCAGCCACGAGCACCGTTTCATTTTCGACCACAATCCACAAAATATCGGACAGAGTTGTGCTGGTGTATATGGCGGTACAGATAAATACCTTTCAGGAGCTAATGCTATGGGCCTCTTTGAAACAGGCATGGCTTCGCCTAGAAATATAGCGACGAA
>JAIRWS010000081.1 GCA_031268855.1 Candidatus Margulisiibacteriota bacterium
GATGTGGTCGCCGCTTACCCGATCACGCCGGCCACCGAAATTGCCCAGATCTTCTCCTCATTTGTGGCTGATGGTCTGGTCAATACCGATATGGTCACGGTGGAGTCGGAACATTCCGCGCTGTCCGCCACGCTGGGCGCCGCGGCGGCGGGGGCCAGAGCGATGACCGCCACGGCCTCACAGGGTTTGATGCTGATGGCCGAGATCATGCCGATAGCAGCGGCGCTGCGTCTGCCGATAGTTATGCCGGAAGTCAACCGCGCTATTTCCGGCCCGATCAATATTCATTGCGATCATTCCGACACCATGTTCTGCCGCGACGCCGGCTGGATACAGATTTTTTCGGAAAACGCGCAGGAGGCTTACGATAATGTTCTGCAGGCCATAAAAATTGCTGAAAACCCGCAGGTGCATTTACCGGCGCTGGCCACGACCGACGGTTTCATCATTTCTCACGGTATGGAAACAATAAAAATACTGCCCGATGCTGACGCGCGTGAATATATTGGCGATTACAAGCCTAATTATTCCCTGCTAAATCACGAAAAACCGATAACAATTGGCTCTATTGACCTGCAAAATTACTATTTTGAACACCGCCTGCCAATAATTGAGGCGCTGCGGGCTTCCAAAGCGGTTATCAAGCGGGTCGGCCAGGAATTTGGCGAGAAATACGGCCGCGCTTATGACTTGATCGAAAAATACAAACTTGATGACGCAGAAACAGCGCTCGTCTGCCTTGGTTCCACGGCCGGCACAGTCAAGGATGTGGTTGACGCTTTGCGCGCCAAAGGCCAGAAAGTCGGTTTGATAAAGATACGCGTTTTCCGGCCTTTTCCGGTAGAGGATCTGGCCGCGGCTCTGTCCGGACTGCGGGCCGTGGCTGTATTTGACCGCTCGGATTCGCTCAACGGCTATGGCGGGCCGGTTTTCACAGAAGTTTGTTCGGCGCTGTTCAATTCCGCGCAAAAACCCAGGATCGTTAATTACATTTACGGCCTGGGCGGACGCGATATTGACGTGCATCAGATCGCGGCCGTGTACGATCGCCTGAATTCTATTAAAGCTAAAGACAGCGCCGATGTCGGCGCTATTGTGAATTACTTAGGTGTAAGGAAGTAAAGTTGTTTGTGAATATTTTGCCCGAAGCGGACGTAACCTTCAGTGCTAGGCCGTGTCCGCGCGGGTAAAGATATTCACAAACAACTAGATGATAATATGACAATATAATAAAGGAGTAAAAATAATGGCGACGTTAAAAGAGTTAGCGGCAAGAGAGGAAAAGTTCGTCGGCGGGCACACGTCCTGCGCTGGCTGCGGCTATCCCAATATTTTCCGCCTGACCCTCGCCGCGATCAAAGAGCCCGTGGCTGTGGTCGGCGCGACAGGCTGCTGCGAGGTCAATACTTCGATTTTCCCCTATACTTCCTGGAAAGTGCCGTTCCTGCACAACGCTTTTGAGAACAGCGCCGCCACCTGCTCGGGCGTCGAGGCCGCCTATCAATCCCTGGTCAAGTCCGGCAAGATCAAAGATGAGAATTTTCGTTTCGTCGCTTTTGGCGGCGACGGCGGCACGTATGACATTGGTTTGCAGTCGCTCTCCGGCGCTATGGAACGCGGCCATGATATGCTCTACATTTGTTACGACAACGGCGCTTACATGAACACCGGTATTCAGCGCTCCGGCGCCACACCACGCTATGCCAACACCACTACCGCGCCGGTCGGCAAGGTGCAGCCCGGCAAAAGGCAAAAGAAAAAAGACCTGGCTAAAATTATGGTCGGCCACAATGTGCCTTATGTGGCGCAGACTATCGCCGGCAACTGGAAAGACCTGACTAACAAGATCGAAAAAGCCATGTCGATCCGCGGGCCAAAATTCATTGTCGTGCTGGCCACCTGTCCGCTGGGCTGGGCGACCAAAAGTCAGGACACGGTCAAGCTGACGCAAATGGCTGTCGACTGCTGTTTTTGGCCGCTGTACGAAGTGGAAAACGGCAAATATAAATTAAATTACGACCCCAAAGATAAAAAAATCCCCGTCAGCGATTGGCTGAAACCGCAGGGGCGTTTCAAACATCTTTTCAAGACGGGCAATGAAAATTTACTGGCGGAGATCCAGACCGAGATCGATCAAGACTGGGCAAATCTGCAAGCATTGTGTGATTTTCATTCCAAACAGGATGTAGTATAATACTCAACGGCGAAGGGAGCGTCCGATGAATCAAAAAGAGTTGGCCTGGCAAGTCGCCAAACAGCTCAATTATAATAAGGCCGATGTGGAAGAACTCGTCGATTGTTTCTTGCGCAATATCACCACAGCTATGGCCGCCGGAGAAAAAGTTCGTCTGGTTGGTTTCGGTATTTTCGAGACACACAACCGCGCCGGGCGCGAAGGACGCAATCCACAGACCGGCGAAAAAATATTCATTCCTGAAACCAAAACCCCGGCTTTTATTGCCGGTCGCGTGCTCAAAGACGCGGTAAAACACACGGCCGCCCAGGTGGAAACCCCGCCGCTTTAATGTTCATTACCTTTGAAGGGCCTGACGGCTCCGGCAAAACCACCCAGTCCAAATTGCTCTATGCTGAATTGCAGCGGCAGGGCAGGGACACGCTTTGGACGCGCGAGCCTGGCGGTACAGCGGCCGGTCAAAAGATCCGCGCTTTACTGCTGGACGATCCGACCGCGCGGTACGCTCCCGCGGCAGAACTATTCCTTTTTGCGGCAGACCGCGCCCAGCATGTCGAGGAAGTTATCCGGCCAGCCCTGACGCAGGGCAAAACAGTCATTTGTGACCGCTATGTTGATTCCACAACGGCCTATCAAGCCGGTGGCCGGGGGTTCGACGCGGATTTTATTGCCAAATTGAACAAAGATTCCAGCGGAGGATTGCTGCCAGAACTCACTTTTTTGCTCGATATTTTGTCAGAAATTGGTTTACAACGCGCCACAAGCACAAAAGCTGACAAATTTGAGCAGGAATCTCTGGATTTTCACCGCCGCGTGCGGCAAACTTATCTCCAAGCCGCTCAAAACGACCCAAGATTTTGCGTTTTGGATGGAAATAGGCCAAAAGAAGTCATTTTTGCGGAGATACTGGCTGTTGTCTGTGCAAAATTAAACAAATAATCGCCAAAAACCGCCAATTTCCTGGCATAAAAGCTGTTTTCACTGCGTCATCAAACTTAAAAGGGGAGAGACGCGATGGAAACAACATCCAATTTAGTTAAATATATAAACAAGAGCGCTAAAGAGAAAAACAGTCAAAAATTCCTGCTGGAGTTAGACGATATAGTCAATCACGAGCTGGAATTGATGGAGAACACGGCCAAAGAGGCGGCCGTCAAAACCACGATCAAGGAAATTAATCAAAGCGCGGTGCGCGCGCGCGTAGCCGAGCAGCACAAAGAGTCCTTTGAAAATTTACAGGATTATTTTAAAGGCAAATTATTCTATATCGCCTACCGCGAATCGCAAAAATATATCAAATTCAAAGAAATAGAAAAGATCGTGGATCGAAATACGCTGCTCAGCTTCGTCAAAGAAATTGAGACAGGGCAGGAGTACGCCTGGAAATTGATCGACAATCTCATTGACCTCAAACTGCGCAATTTTTTATACGGGATATTTACGTATTTGTATTTTTAAATGGTATAATTAGCAATAACCGCGAATTTTTACCCTGATTCTTTCAATTATACATAAGATATATTATGCGACGT
>JAIRWS010000082.1 GCA_031268855.1 Candidatus Margulisiibacteriota bacterium
ATTATATAAGAAATGGTATTATTTTTTACAGTGTTTGCGCGCATGGCGGAATTGGCAGACGCACCAGACTTAGGATCTGGCGGAGCGATCCTTGGGGGTTCAAGTCCCTCTGCGCGCACTTAAAAAGCTGAAGGAGCTTATACTAAGGCCAGTTGTTAGAATGGATACTGTAAGCAATATGCCGATGGCATATTGCGACTGGGACTTGAAAGCTCGGAGCGTGTTTCGCATCGGCGAAACCGCGAGAGCGCGTCTCCGCAGCGAGGGAGCGTTCCGCGTAGGCGGAACAGTTGCGACCGAGACGAAGGAACAAGTCCCTCTGCGCGCACTTAAGAATCTGAATTAAGTATTATTCCCTTTCATTTTTTTGATGTAAATCACCGCATAATAATCCGGCATATTGTTGAAATTCGTGCCGGAGCCACTATTGCCCACGGTGCCGGAAATAGTTGAGTTGCTGCTGTTGACAGTGTGCGTATGCGATCCGCCCTCTGCCGCCGAGCCGGAAAGAGTGTGAGTGTGCGCTCCGCCATTGCCTATAGTGCCTGAGACAGTGTGCGTATGATCTGCGACTGTGGATGTTGTGTAGGTCGCGCTATGGTACTCGCCGTATTCATCGCTACCGTAATCTGACTGCCCTGCTGGAGTTCTACTATGGTTTGTATCGTGCACTGTTACTGTATGCGAGTGTCCGCCAGCCAAAGCCGCGGAGCCATTGGTGAGGTCATGATTATGTGATCCGCCTTCAGCCGCGCTGCCGCTGAGCGTATGCGTGTGCGCGCCGCCGTTGTTGAGCGTGAGGCCTGTCAAAGACATGTTGGTTAAACTGTGGCTGTGCGCGGGCAGATTGCTGGCGGTCAGGGACAGCCAGTTCGCGCCGGCCACGGTCTCACTACCATTGCCTTTGAGGAACTTGTCCCGCAGATCCGGCGTGCCGTTTTGTCCATCGCAGATGTACCAGCCGCCGCGGCCGTTTGTCCAGCTGCCGTCCATCATGAGTATCGCCCCCACCGGAAAAAATGTTAAATCCAGCATATCCTGCGCCAGCAACGGCATTCCTTTTTCGATTGTCATATGAAACCTCCTTGTTGTTGTGTCGGCATAATATACCGTGGTTTATTATGCCGTTAAAATTATAAACCACTATAGCTAACATTGCAAGTATTGGGGTGAAATTGTGCGAAACATCGGCAAGAATATAAAGTCCTTTCGAAAATCAGCCGGATTGTCTCAGGAAAAATTGGCAAATAAAATAGATTTGACTTTGCGGTATTTTCAACGCCTTGAAAGCGGCAGTCATACGCCGACAATTGCTACGCTGACGAAAATTGCCAAAGCTCTAGGCCAAAGTATCAAAGATTTTTTCTAACGCTAGTACACCAAACATTGTCAAAAACCAACATTGATATAAATCGATATAAATCAAACAAGCGTGTATTCAATTAATTTTCCATAAAATGTCAGCTTTCCCTCCGCGGTGCGTTTGGGAAATTCCGTTTTCCACGTTAATTTATGCAGATAATTGGCGCGGCAGATTTCCGCGAAAGTTTGTGCGACGTACTTTTCGCCGAGTTTGTGTTTGAGCGCGTAAATATTTTCATTGCTGTAAGGCACGGCGTCGAGCATTCGCTTGACCACCGGAATATTATCGCGCGCCGCGGCAATGCCGTAATCAAACAAAAAATAATCGATTGCCGCCGCTTCGCGCTGCCAATATGCTGTGAGAAGCGTTTTCATAAAATCCGCAAGCAAATTGCCTTTGTTCATGTAAAAACAATAAGTCGTCCACTGTCCGCGCCCGACATGCAGGTCTTTGCGGCGGCGGCGTATCGTAAAAAGTTCCAGACCGGCCAGTGGCGGCAGCGGCGCGGTTAGCAGCACAGTCGCGTCCAGCCACAAACCGCCCTGCGCGTGGAGCAAAGACATGCGCAGAATGTCCGAAAAGTGCGTCAGGGAAATTTGCCCCTGCCGGACTTTGGCTAAAATGAACGGCGGGATTTTGACAAATTTCTGGAAATTGTCCTTGGTGATGAGCCGCGCCGGGTGGCCATTGGCGTTTTGCCGTAGCGCGCGCCAGCAGGCCCGGACGATCTCCGGCATGTTTTTCTCGCCCTGCCACCAGCAAAACCAGACCGGATATTTTTCCGGCATCCGTTTCCGCCGCGGATTTTTGGCCTGAAATTTCTGGAGGACATCCGCGTAGTTTTGCCGCAAATATTTTTTCAGAGCCAGATGTTTGCGCAAAACTTTGTCGAAAAGGCAGGCGTATAGGAAAACAAAAAACTCCCGCATATTTTTATCTTAACATGGAGATGTTGCGCGTGGTAAATATCTTTATATTTACCGTGCCTAGCGCGAATTGTTTGCCAACAAAACGCAACAGTTTGCATCGTTTGTTTTTTCGCTTGAATAATGATATAAAATTATTAGGATAGGAGAAACGTATGGCAAAAATTTGGCAAAACTGGCAGATCGCCCCTGAGGTCAAAGCTATTCTGAATAAAGCGCCGGAGGTTGTTTTTCCCGCCTCCAAAAAAGAAGTTCTCGATCTGGCTATGGGTGGCAAGGATTTTGTTTTCGAGGTCAGCTACGAAGTGCCCGGCAAAGGCAATGTGCCAGAAGCCGTGGTCGTCAAATGCCGCAACGGGCTGTCCGTTAATTTTCCCGAGCCGCACATGCGCCGCCGCGATCCAAACTGCATGTTTATCGGCGACAATGCGCCGACCGACAAGCCGCGTTTTACGGAGGCTTTTCCGCAGTACAAATTTCCTGAGGTGCGCCAGGAGACTTTTGACTGGCTGGCCAAGCAGGAGCTGGCGGTGCTTTGCACGAATATCGGCGGCGAGGACACCGGGCTGTACGGCATTTTGATCGCGCCCAAAAACGCCGGCTGTTTTATCGGCGCGCTGGCGGATATTCAGGGCATTGTGCCGCCGACCGATCTGTCGCGCACTTTTGCGCCGGACGCGATCATTTATCTGGCGCCGGTTTTCCGCCACACGCATTTCAACGGCAAGCAGGTCGTTGTCAATAACCGCCTGCCCAATGTGCATGAAGTTTTTTCTTACAATCTTTACCCGGGGCCAAGCGCCAAAAAAGGCATTTACAGCGTGCTGCTGGATATCGGCGAACGCGAGCAATGGCTGACCTTGCACGGCGCGGCGGTGCAGGTGGTCACGCCTTACGACAATATTACGACGATCCTTCACGAAGGCGCGAGTGGCAGTGGCAAGAGCGAGATGCTGGAATACGCGCACCGCAAGACCGACGGACGCCTGCTGCTGGGCGTGAATAAAGTGACCAAAGAAGAGCTGGATTTGAGCATGGACCAGACCTGTCTGCTCAAGCCGGTCACCGACGACATGGCGATTTCCCATCCGCACGATCAGAAAAATAATCCTAAACTGGTGGTGCGTGACGCTGAACAAGCTTGGTTTATCCGTATCAACCACATCACGCATTACGGCACCGATCCTAAACTGGAGCGCGCCTGTATTCACCCGAGCGAGCCGCTGCTGTATTTGAATATCGATGGCCGGCCGGGTTCGACGGCTTTGCTCTGGGAACATGTGGAAGATTCACCGGGCAGAGTTTGCTCCAATCCGCGCGTGATCCTGCCGCGCAAGCTGGACGAGGACGTGGTCAATTCGCCGGTGGAAGTTGATTTCCGCAGTTTCGGCGTGCGCGCGCCGCTATGCACCGCCAAGAATCCGACGTATGGTATTTTTGGCATGCTGCATTTGCTGCCGCCAGCGCTGTCCTGGCTCTGGCGTCTGGCCGCGCCGCGCGGCGATGCCAACCCCAGTATTTTGACCAAAGGCAGCGGGCTGATCACGGAAGGCGTCGGCACTTTTTGGCCTTTTGCGACCGGCAAGTTTGTGAATTACGCCAATCTCCTGCTGGATCAGATCGCCGCCACGCCGCAGACCAGACACGTGCTCCTGCCCAATCAGCATATCGGCGCCTGGAAAGTCGGCTTCATGCCGCAGTGGCTGGTCAGAGAGTATCTGGCCAGGAGAGGCGCCGCAAAATTTAATCCCGCGCATTTAGAGGTCGCGCGCTGTCCTCTGCTGGGCTATATTCCGGGGCAGATAAAGATCGAAGGCACGACCATACCGGAACAGTTTTTGCATGTGGAGACGCAGCCGGAAGTCGGCCTTGACGCTTACGATACCGGCGCGCAAATTTTGACAGAATTTTTCCGCGCGGAGATCAAAAAATATCTCCAGCCGGAGCTGAGCCGTCTGGGACAGGATATTATCAACTGCTGTCTGGAAAACGGCGACCTGGAAGATTACAAAAAACTCCTGCCGATGACGTATTAGTCTTTTGTATGTAAAAGTATGCTATAATATGCATAAATATGCTCGGTAAAAATGAAAGGAGTTAATTATGCCATTATTGCAGGTGCGGAATTGTCCCGAAAAAATCTATAAAAAATTGGCGGAAGAAGCCAAACGCGAACACCGGACTATCGCCCAGCAGACTGTCGCCACGCTAGAAACTATACTCGGCCTGAATGAGGCGATTATTGCGGCCAATAAAGCCCGCCGCAAATTATTGTCTGAGCGGGTGAGAGCGATGGAAATTCCGAAAGCGGTTAGGGAAGTTGACGATGTGAAATGGATACGCGAGGATAGAAATAGATGATAGTTGTTTTGGATGTCAGCGGCGCGTCTCAGGTAATATTCCACAAAGAAAAAATGGAAAGATTCGACATGGTTTTGCAGGAGGCTTCTCTGGTGATAGCTCCGGATTTATATGTACCGGAATTAACCAATGCGATTTGGAAGTATGGAAATTTTGCTGGTTATACACTTGAAGAATGTAATAGTTTTATAAAAATTGGCCTGAAATATGTTAATAAATTTGTGGACTCTCGAGAATTATGGCTGGAAGCGTTTCGGCTGGGGCTGGAGAATAGACACTCAATTTATGATATGTATTATCTGGCGTTAGCCCGGCAGAATGAGGCCATGCTGGTTACTAACGACAAAGAGCTGCTTAAAATAGGCAAGAAGCTGCATGTGGAATATTGTTATTGATTTTTAGTTTAAAACGTCTAAAATATTAGCCGATGGACAATATTTTGACTATTAAGCGTGAGCTGGTCGACCGGGTCAGGGCGCGGCGCAAAGAGCAGAAAATCTCGCAGCAAAAATTGGCGGAACGATCCGGCGTGAGTTTCGGCTCGGTCAAGCGTTTTGAAAGATTTGGCGAGATCTCGCTGGTCTCGCTTTTGAAAGTCGCGCAGGCTTTGGGCTGTGAAAGCGATTTCGCTTATTTGTTCAAGGAAAAACAGCCGGTCAAATTGTATTTTCACTATCAGGATAAAAACGAATCGCTGACGCCGTCCGCGGTGTGGGCTTAGGCGCGCTTTTATGTTACACTTCCGCCATGATCGAAACACAGGGACTGGTCAAGGCTTATCACAAAAAAAAGGTCGTCAACGAAGTCAATATTCACGTCAATAAAGGCGAGATCGTCGGCCTGCTTGGCCCCAATGGCGCTGGCAAGACCACGACTTTCTATATGATAGTCGGTCTCATCAAAGCGGACGCTGGCGCGGTCAATCTCAACGGCAACGATATTACGCGCTTGCCCATGCATGAACGCGCCAAAATGGGTATTGGTTATCTGCCGCAGGAGCCGTCGATTTTTCGCAAGCTCACCGTCGAAGAAAATCTGTTGATCCTCTGGGAAAATATGCCCAGCGTGCCGCCGGCGGAGTATCAGCAGCGTCTGGATAAATTATTTGAGGAGCTGAAAATCTCGCATATCCGCAAACAGCGCGGCTATGAGCTGTCCGGCGGCGAACGGCGGCGGGTGGAGATCTGCCGCGCGCTGGCCTGTTATCCGGATTTTATTTTGCTGGACGAGCCTTTTGCCGGTATCGATCCGATCGCTGTCAATGATATTCAGGAGATCATCGCCTATCTGGCCAAGACTAAAGGCTTGGGCATACTTATCACCGACCACAATGTGCGCGAAACGCTGGGTATCACTGACCGCGCCTACATTATTCATCAAGGCAAAGTCCTGCTGGAAGGCGACGCGGCGGCGATTTCCGCCGACCAGACCGCGCGTAAATTTTATCTGGGTGAAAATTTTAATCTGTAACGGGACTGCTGTGAAAAATTTTAGAATAAAATTAATTTATCTTTATACATTTAAAGAAATTCTGTTGCCTTTTCTTTTTGGCGTGGTGGCGTTTTCCGTGATCATCTCCGGCGGATCGATCATCCCGGGGGTGATTTCCGAAGCGCAGCTCTACAGTCTTGGTTTCGAGCAGGTGCTGGCGCTGTTTTTGCTGCGTCTGCCGCGCGTGATCTCTCTGACTTTTCCGATGGCTACTTTGCTGGCCGCGCTGCTGTGTTTCAGCCGTTTGTCCGGCGACAGCGAACTGACGGCTTTCCGCGCCGGTGGATTTTCGCTGTACCGCCTGATCGCCGCGCCGCTTTTTTTCGGATTATTGGTCAGCCTGCTGACGGTTTTTTTTAATGAAACTGTCGTGCCGCAGGCGAGTTTTATTGAAGAGAATACGATCATTCAGCTCAAAGATGTGTCCCGGGGCGCGCCGCAGATCCAGACCAATGTCAATATTCCGATGTACGAAAATCACCGCCTCGTCAGGATAATTCACGCCCGCGAGATGGAAGGCAGCACTATGCGGCAAGTCAATGTTATCGAATATGATCCCAATGACAATGTCGCCCGCAGCACGCGCGCCGAGGAGGCCGAATTTGACCCGCTGGCTGGCTGGACTTTTCGCCGCGGGACCATGCATCAATTTGCCGGCGATAACCGCGCCGCGTTGATCGTGGATTTTACGACGCAAAACATCAATATCAATGTGCGTCCGCGCGATATTTCCGGCCGTAACAAAGACCCCGAACAAATGAATATCGGCGAGCTGTCCGCCTATATCCGCCAGCAGAGCAGCTTCGGCGCCAATGTAGCCAAATTGCGCGTGCAGTGGCATCAAAAATTGGCCATTCCTTTTGCCTGTCTGATCTTTGTTTTGCTTGGCTCGCAGATGGGCATTCGTCCGCAGCGTTCCGGCGCGGGAGTAGGCCTGGGCATCAGCGTGCTGATCATTTTTGTTTATTACATTATGCTGTCGGTTTTCATGTGGTTTGGCCAAAGCGGTTTTTCGCCGCTCCTCGCCGCCTGGCTGCCCAATATTCTGATCGGCGG
>JAIRWS010000083.1 GCA_031268855.1 Candidatus Margulisiibacteriota bacterium
CTGGCCAGAGTAAACAAAAATATTGCTCTCCTGCGGGACAAATTAGAAAAATTTCGCGGCATACCACAGGTCAAGCAGATCCGCCAATGCGGAATGATCGCCGCGCTGGAACTGCCGGAGTACGCCTACAAAGAAAAGATCGGCTACCGCATTTGCGCAAAAGCCCGGGAGCGCGGCCTGCTGATCCGGCCTTTGAGCAACAATATTGTGATCATGCCGCCGCTTTCCACCACCGCCCGGGAATTACGCTGGCTGCTGGATGTAATATATCAGTCCATACAGGAAACAGTTGGTTCGCCAGCGTATCCGCAGGATACTGCGCTCACCAACCGAAACACGGACACTTCGACTTCGCTCAGTGTCCGATGAATAAACGCTATTTTATTACGGGCACGGACACCGGCGTCGGCAAAACTGTCGCCGCGGCGGTTTTGGCGCGGATGTTTCCGCAGTGCGGCGTCTGTAAACCGGTGCAAACCGGTTATCCGGCCGATCAAGACCTACAATACATAGCCCGCAGCGCCGGACTGACCCCGGCGCAAATTTACAATCCGCTGCATTTCAGCAAACCGCTGGCGCCGCAGCAGGCCGCGCTGGAGGACAAACTGCCGCCGATAGATGTTAAAAAGCTGACCAAAAATATCCTCGCTTTTTGTGAACAGTTTGAAATTAGCTTTATTGAAGGCGCGGGCGGTCTGTACGCGCCGCTGCGCGAAAACTATTACATGCTGGATTTGCTCAAAGACCTTTCGGCTGAAACGATCTTAGTTTGTCGCGCTGGATTGGGGACGATCAATCACACTTTGCTCTCCATCGAGGCTTTGCAAAAAAAACAGCTTAAAATAAAAGGCCTGATCTTTACGCAAACTACTCCACCGGATCTTTCCGCGCTGGAAAATCCGCGGATCATTCAAAAGATCAGCGGCTTGCCAGTTTTGGGAATTTTTCCGCATCAGAAAAAATTAAATCCGGCTAAATTAGCTGTAGATTTCAACACCTGAACGAATATTTGGCTGGAAGGCAGCGGCGCGCGCGGCAGCAAGTATCTTCGCTAAAACGCCAGATCGCGCGCGCGACATTCCGAAGTTTTGTAAAAACGGATCTCCGGAAACCGCTCGTGAATGAATTTGATTTCCCAGGCGCCCTTGAATAAAAACACCAGCTGGCCGTCAATATCCTGCATGACGCGCAGCGGTTTGTCGGCTTGAAATTCTTTGAGATATTTTTCTTCAGCGGCGGAAACCCAGTAAGCAAATGCCGCCTCATAATTTTGATACTCGCACTGCGCGCCGTATTCGTTTTCCAGACGGAAACGCACCACATCAAACTGCAACTCGCCGACCGCGCCCAGCACCAGTTTTTGGTCGAGCAGACCTTTGAATAACTGCACCGCGCCCTCTTCCGATAACTGCCGCAGGCCTTTTTGCAATTGTTTGGCTTTCAAAGGATTGCGGTTGATGACCAAACGAAAAATTTCCGGCGCGAAACTGGGTATACCGCTGAAATTAAGCTCCTCACCCTCACTGAAAGTATCGCCGATCTTGAGCGCGCCGGTATCGTGGATACCGATAATATCGCCAGGATAAGCCTCTTCAGTGACCGCGCGCGCCTGCGCCAGAAAAGTCAGCGGATTGGCCACCTTAAATTCTCTTTTTTCACGCACCTGATAAACCTGCATGCCGCGCCGAAAAACCCCGGAACAGACGCGCAAAAAAGCGATGCGGTCGCGGTGTCTGGGGTCCATATTGGCGTGGATCTTAAAAACAATGCCGGTCATTTTATCTTCCGTAGGATCGACAATACGTTCGGCGGCCGGCCGGGGCAGCGGCGGCGGCGCCAGCCGGATGATCTCCCGCAGCAAATCCAAAATGCCAAAATTATTCAACGCGCTGCCGAAAAAAACCGGTGTCATCTCACCGCGCAGATATTTTTCCAGGCTAAAAGGCTCCAGCGCGCCGCGAATAGTCGCCACAGCATCGGCCAGCTCAACTCGCTGTTGAGCCTCGACCGCCGGAATATTCTGCGGCTCGATATTTTGACTCTCCGCAAATTTCTGTTTATCCGTAAACTGCAGATAACTTTTTTGGCGGAGATTGTAGACGCCGCGGAAACCGCGCCCCATACCAAGCGGCCAGCTCAAAGGCACGGCGGTGATCGCCAGATTATTTTCGATATCGTCAAGCAGCGCAAAAGGATCCAGCCCCTCGCGGTCCAGTTTATTGATAAAAGTGATCACGGGGATTTTGCGCATCTGACAGACGTCCATGAGTTTTTTAGTGCGCTCCTCCACGCCTTTGACCGAATCGATGACCATCAGCACGGAATCCACGGCGGTCAACGTGCGGTAAGTATCCTCGCTGAAATCCACGTGGCCGGGCGTGTCCAGCAGGTTAATGATCATACCGTCGTATTCAAAAGACATGACCGAGGTCGCCACGGAGACGCCGCGTTGTTTCTCCAGCTCCATCCAGTCCGAGGCGGTGTGTTTCTGCGCTTTTTTGGCCTTGATCGCGCCGGCCTGCTGTATCGCTCCGCCGAAAAGCAGCAGTTTTTCCGTGAGCGTGGTCTTGCCAGCGTCAGGGTGGCTGATGATCGCAAATGTGCGGCGGCGTTTTATCTCGGACAGGTGGTCAGACATTAGCATTTTTGTACAACATTAAATCATAAAACATCAGCCTTGTTTTCTCCCGGGTGTCCTGTATCAGAAAAAAAGCAAAACCATTTTTTTGGTAAAATCTAATAGTATCAGGATTGTTGTAAGCATCAACCGTAATAAAACGGCAGCCAGTTTTATTGTCTTGCAGAAAAAGTTCTTTTATATAGCCGAGTAATTCCGTACCGACGTTTTGGTTTTGCCATTCCCTATCTATTCCGAGACGGCCTAATTTTACCGCCGGATACTCTCGTCTCCTTTTGGCATTTCGAATATTCCTATTTAGTCTATTCCAAATAGGATTATTTTCTGAAATCTGAATTCTATCGTTTGCAACACTAAAAAAACCTATTGTCTTAATTTTGGTTTCCACTACGTATGTAACGGCTAATAATTGTCTTGTATAATTTAAGGCATCTCGATAAAAAAACTCATTTAAATCACTGTCGCCGCAGTCAAAGCTTTTGATTTCATAATCTGCAGTCAATCTAAGTATGGATCGTTTTAAGGACATATCTAGAAAATTTATTTTCCTCTAAAAGCAAACATACTGTATGCTTTTTTTATAGAGAGCGCATCTTTCTTGCTTAAAGAATTTTTTTCATTAGTTTCAATAATACGCAAAAATCTCTCCGCATCTTTTCCGGTTAGAACAGGGGTCTCTTTAATTGGCAAAGCCATCTTACACTCCTCAATTAATTATAGCATAAAGCTAATTTTTTCCACAAACGGAACAGTTAAGCAACGTAAATATTTTTGCCAGCGTCATCGGTAGACGCGCTGGACAGGCCGGTCACTTTATTGGCCACTTTTTCTCTGGTGTTCAGCGCCGCGGTCATACCATCTGCCGAGAGCGGTTCGCCTTTACTGATAAAATACGGCGCCCCGGCAAAACTGTCATTATAATTATTTGTCATAAAAATATCCCCTCTTGTTTTTTATTCCAGTTGTTCATCTAAATGAACACGATAGGAAGTATAGCATATATTATCTGTTCATGCAAGTGAACATTTCTTTAGGAAAACGGGTGCGCAAGCTGCGTCTAGCCACCGGCAAATCCCTCAACATTTTCTGTTTTGAGAATGATATTTTAAAAGCCACGCTCAGCAATATTGAAAACGGTTTTAACACTAATCCCAAACTAGATCAGCTGCGCCGCATTGCCGCAGGACTGGAGCTGACCGTAGCGGAATTGCTAAAAGGAGTGTGTTAGGTTTAACCTACTGATACAAATACGGATTTTCGCGCCACTTGGCGAATTTGACAGCGTGGTCGCTGATGCGCTCCAGATTGTTGACTATATCGTTAAAGATCGCCGCGGCGTTGAGATGACATTCTTTAGATTTCAGGCGCTCCAGATGGTTTTTGCGAAAATCGTCTTTTTC
>JAIRWS010000084.1 GCA_031268855.1 Candidatus Margulisiibacteriota bacterium
GATATTGGCATCTGGCTGGGGACCAAGATCGCCGACGCTATTTTAGACGCTTTGGAGCAAGACCAACAAAAACAGCTGACCCTGGCAGAACATATTAACAGGGTATTTTTTGACCTGCCTTACAGCGGCAGCAGGGATGATCTAGGCACAAGGCAAGGGATAACCTGCGGCATGGCGCTGGATGAGAATAATGCGCATAGAAGAAAAGACCGGCAAGATTTGGTATCTTCTGGATAGCAAGAAAAGTGATGAGAAAATATTAGTTTCAACGAATGACTTTACATTGCCCGGCGCGGAGTAGTACGCGCCTGTCCCTTTCTTAATTTCCTGCCGGGCAGGTTTCCACCGCGGCTGCGGGAATAGTTTCAATTTGTCTTTCGTAAATGCGCCTAAACAAAAACAAACTGAACAACAGCGCGGCCGCGCCGGAGAGCGGCGATGACCACCAGACCGCCGCCAGGACGCCCGTAAGCGACAGCAGCCAGACCGAGAGCAGCAGCACACCCAGCCGGAACGCTGTCGCCAGAAAACTTTCCAGTCCGTGTCCCAGCGCTTGAAAAACCGAATTCAAAACAATCCCCAAAGCAAAAAACACATAACTAATACTGATAATCCGCAAAGCCGGCGCGCCGATCCGCAGCATCTGTTCGGTCGCATTAAAAATTAGCAGGAGTTTTTCCGCAAAGAGCTGGAACAACAGCGTGCCCAGCAGCATAATGCCGAGCGTGTAAAGACAGCCCAATTTCAGGGCGCGCAGCAGGCGCTGTTTGTTCCGCGCGCCAAAATTATAAGCCACAATCGGGATCAGCGCGTTGTTGAGGCCAAAAACCGGCATAAAAACAAAACTCTCCAGACCAAAATAGGCGCCCAGCACGGCCACCGCCGTGGACGCCTCCGCCAGTCCCATTAAAATTCTGTTTTGCCCGTATATCGCCAGCGAAAGCAGCGTGCCCATTAAAATCGCCGGCACACCGACCGCGCAGATCTTGCGGATCACCGTAAGGTCTGGACGGAAACCGCGAAAAGAAAAATTTATTTCTTTGTTTTTGGTCAGATTGAAATACAGCGCGAGTGCGCAGGCCGAGCCTTCGCCGAGAACGGTCGCCACCGCCGCGCCTTTCACGCCCAGCGCTGGACAGCCCAGCAGACCGAAAATCATAATTGGATCGAGGATAATATTCACGACCGCGCCAACGATCTGCGAGATCATCTGATAAACAGCTTTGCCCGTGGACATCAGCAGCCTCTCCAGAATAACCTGCCCGACCAGCGTTGCCGAAAAAAGACTGACCAGCGAGAGATACTCCTGGCCGTATTGCAGAAGCGCGCCGGAAACATTTTGCGAACGAAAATAAATCTCCGTGCCCCAGCCGCCGAAAACCATGAAAACCACGGCGGCCAGTCCGGCCAGAAAAAGACCATTCAGCGCGGATTTATTTACCTGCGCAAAATTCCGTTCGCCAAGACTTTTGGAAAGCAGCGCGTTGATGCCGACGCTGATGCCGACCGCGACCTGCAACATCAGCATCTGCGCCGGAAAAGTCAGTGACACCGCGGCAAACGCGTCTTCGCTCAGGTACGCGACAAAGATGCGGTCGACGATGTTGTACAGCGACTGCACGAACATGGCAAACATCATCGGCAGCGCCATGCCCAGCAGCAGGCGGTTGATGGGCTGCGTGCCCATTTTGTTTTGTGCTACCGCTTCTTCCGCATTCATTTTTTTTCTCCCGCCCCAAACAAGGCGGCCAATTCTAGCCTGTCTTGAGATAAACTACTATCGCCCTATCCATGTCTGCCAGTTTATATTTGGAGACATCCAGCAAAGATAGTCCGCTTCTGGCCGCGGCGCGCTTAGCGGCGGAAATTTCCGTTTCCACATTTTTCGCTTTCATAAACAGCGCTTTGCCGTCCGGCCGCAAAAACGGCGCGGCTAATTGGCACAGTTCTTTGATCTCCGCGACCGCCCGCACTGTCACAAAATCGTACTGGCCTTGATATTCTTTTTGCCGGTTTAGTTTTTCCGCGCGTTCCCAGACCGTCTGCGCGTTGGGCAGGGACAGCGCGTCAATGGCGGACCGCACATATTTAATTTTTTTCAACGTGCTGTCGTTGAGCGTAACCTGTAGATCCGGTCGCTCTATCGCCAGAGGAAGCCCCGGATAACCCGCACCCGTGCCGATGTCGATCAAGCGGACACTTCGACTCTCCTCGACTTCGCTCCCTAACGGGCTTACAGTCGGAGACCGCCGCTCAGCATCCGGGCCTTGAGCGGCGTCGAAAGGCGCAGTCAAAAACGGCAGCAAGGCCAGCGAGTCCTCAATATGCTTCAAATAAAAATCCTCTCGCGTGGAAAGGCGCGTAATATTTGTATGCGCGTTATAAGCGGTCTGCAAAGCAAAAAGTTTTTCATAAATGGACATGTTTTTTATCTTAGCATGGGACGGCTTCCTGTTGTCAAAAACACCAGCCCGCTGTAGTATTTCCCTAATTCATCGGAGACGGTTTATGCAGAAAAAGTTAGCCGCTTATTTATCAGGGAACTATCCTCATATCAACGATTATTGTCACTCCCTGTTGTCTGCCGCCAAAAAAAACGGCCGGATCATAAAAGGCGCTTTCAATGGGGTGCTTATCACCGCGTCTCCTCTTAATAATCTTCAAGATCTGCTGGACGAATATTGGAACGCGATCACCCGCAGGAATAATTCGCCGACGCTCATTTCTGATCGGCCCTCAGACGGTGCAGCCACACCAGCAATATCGAAATATCCGCCGGATTAACGCCGGCCAGACGCGAGGCCTGCCCGACAGTCTCCGGCCTGATTTTTTTGAGCTTCTCTCTGGCCTCTTTGCGCAGGCCGGTCATGGCATCATAATCCGTTCCCGGAGGGATTTTTCTTTTCTCCGCTTCCCGCGCGCGGCGGATCTGCTGCTCTACCTCTGCTAAATAAGCCGAATATTTGATTTCTATCTCCAGCTTTTCGGCCTCGACGCCACTTAACACTGTAAGAAAACCGAGTTCTCTCAAACTTAACAAAGAGATTTTTTGTCTTTTTAATAGTTCAGCTCCGCTTGACGGCTTCGTCAGTTTTTCGCCTAAATTCAGCAAAAATTCTGTGTTTTTTTTGTTTGGCATTACTTTAAATTCCGTCAGTCTGACCTTTTCCGCTTCTATTTTCTCCCGCGCTTGCTGGAATTTTTGGCATCTTTGCGCGGAGATCAGCCCTATTTCCCGGCCTTTTTCCAACAATCTATCCTCGGCGTTATCCTGACGCAAAAAAAGCCGGTATTCCGAGCGTGAGGTCATCATGCGGTAAGGCTCGCGTATTTCCTTGGTGATCAGGTCATCGACAAGCGTGCCAATATAGCTTTCCTCTCTGGTCAGGAAAAACAGCTCCTGTCCGCGGACAAAACGCGCGGCGTTGATACCGGCAAGCAGCCCCTGCGCGGCGGCCTCTTCATAGCCAGATGTGCCATTAATCTGCCCGGCCGTAAAAATTCCGGTAAATTCACGTAATTTTAGACAGCGGTCGAGCTGCTCAGGATAAATAAAATCATAAGCGACGGCATAACCCGGCCGCATGATCTCCACACTTTCCAGCCCGGGGATCGTCCGCAAAACCGCCAGCTGCACATCACAGGGCAGTGAGGTCGAAAAACCCTGCGCGTACATCTCGTTGGTGTCCGCGCCTTCCGGTTCCAGAAAAAGGTGATGACTGTCCTTATCCGCAAAACGCTGGACTTTGTCCTCGATCGACGGACAATAGCGCGGGCCGACGGCGTTGATCAGCCCCTGATACAACGGCGAGCGGTCAAGATTGGCGCGGATAATCTCATGCGCGCGCGGATTGGTGCGCACCAGATAACAGGGCTGTTGCGGCCGGGCTTCGGCTCCGCTCAGCCCTCGCTCCGTCTCAAAAGAAAAAAAATGTTTTTCTTCCAGCCCGGGCTCGGCCTGAATTTTCGTAAAATCGATCGTGCGGCGGTCAAGGCGCGGCGGCGTGCCGGTTTTTAAACGGCCGGTGCGCAGGCCCTGCGCGTTCAGCGAGGCCGTCAGCGCGTCCGCGGAAAACTCGCCCAGCCGGCCGGCCGGCGTAGACTCCAGTCCGATAAAAATCTCGCCGCGCAAAAAAGTGCCGGTCGTCAAGACCAGCGCGCGCGCGTAATACGCAAAGCCCATTTTTGTTTTCACGCCCCGAAAGGTTTTGTCCGTCAGGATCAACTCCGTAACTTCGGCCTGCTTCACATCGAGCCGCGGCGTATTCTCCACAATTTTTTTCATGTAGCGCATATACTCCGCGCGGTCAGACTGCGCGCGCAGGGAATGTACCGCGGGGCCTTTGGAGAGATTGAGCATTTTTAATTGCAAAAACGTGGCGTCCGCGGCTTTGCCCATTTCACCGCCGAGCGCGTCGAGTTCGCGGACGAGCTGCGATTTGCCCGGGCCGCCGATCGCGGGATTACAGGACATTTTGCCGAGCGTGTCGAGATTGAGCGTGAGCAGCAGCGTATCCAGCCCCAGCCGCGCGCAGGCCAGCGCGGCCTCGATACCAGCATGCCCCGCGCC
>JAIRWS010000085.1 GCA_031268855.1 Candidatus Margulisiibacteriota bacterium
CCGCCGATGGCTTCGACCAAAAGCCCCAGTTTGGCCAGATCGCCGATCGCGTAAACATTGCTCTCGAACAAACAGCCCGCGCCAGTTTTCAAATAACCGCGCTCCAATTCCGGTTTGTCCAGCAGGCCGTCCACGATCGGCGTCTCGCCAATGGCAATGATCACCGTATCCGCCGGCAGCACACGGCCGTCTTTTAGTTTCACGCCGGTATCAGTAATCGCTTCTGTAAAAGCCGGCCAGAGCAGCCTGGCGCCGAGAGCCTCCGCGCGCGCTATCTCCTCCGCGAAAGCCGAGGGCTTTTGTACATCGACAGCCGTCACTTCTTTGGCGCCGCAAGCGTACGCGCCAAAGATAACGTCCATACCGGAATTGCCGCAGCCGATCACCACCACTTTTTCACCGATCGGCGGTTTTTCACCGTTATTTACCTTGCGCAAAAACTCCAGCGACGGCAGGATTTTTTCCTTGCCGGGCCAGGGCGGAGTTTTCGGCTGATAAGCGCCGGCCGCCAGAACAACAAAGTCATAATCTTTTTTGAGTTTCTTATAAAGCTTTTGGTCGACCGGAGTATTGATCTTAAACTCAATACCGACAGACTGCAGGCGTTTTAATTCTTTTTGCAAAATCTCAAAATTGAGCCGTTCGCGTGACACCGCGTGAAAAAGTTTGCCGCCGATCTGCGCGTCTTTTTCGTAAACAGTCACCGCATGGCCGCGCAGACGCAGAAGCCAGGCCGCCGTCAGGCCGCCCACGCCTGAGCCGACTATGGCGATTTTTCGGCCGGTGGCCGCGGCGATCTGCGGCGCTGGCAGATCCGCGCTAAAAGTCCCCAGCGTTTTAATATTGAGCGGAGTATCCACCCGGCAGCGCGTGCAGGCCGTCATGCAAAGGTTGGGGCAGACCGAGCCGCAGACCGAGCCGGGAAAAGGCGTGTATTCCAAAATCAGCCGATAGGCTTCCTCGCTCTTATTTTGGCGCAGCAACGCAAACCGGAGCTGCGAGGGAATACCCGCGTGGCAGGCCGATTCGCAGGGCGCGGAGTAAATATAATTTTTCCATTCCGGTAGGCGCAGCCGGTCTTCCGCATGATTGACCAGCGTGATTAGGCGGTTGTCGTCAGGATAAATATCGCCAAAAATCCCGCCCGGCACATTTTGCAGCCACTCGTTTTTATGAAAGGCTTTGACCGCGCCGAATTGAGACTTAGCCGCGGCGCGTTCCGTGTAAGACTTGGCGACAATTTTTTTCCACTGGGTCAGGTCTTTGAGCTGCGTTAATAACTGCTCGCGCTGGATTTTTTGCAGGAAGACCGGCAGGCCGGCGGTCAAGAATTTTTTGTCCGCCTCGTCCAGCTCGGCGATCTTGACCGTCGCCAGCGAAACATTGCCCGGGGCGCCGCGAAAATACACCACACCCCCGACCATGCCGGCACAGGCGCGGTCGCCCAGCAGCGGCAGGCCGGCTGGCGTGTCCACGCCGCAGACCACCGCAATGCCACCGCCCATAAATTCAAAACCGAAAGAACCGATATTTTTGAGTATCCATAATTCCGGCGGCGCATAGGCCGGATCATGTTTCATCAGCGAACCGGTGCGCGTGCCGCCGCGGCCGCCGATATAGATCTTGCCGGAAGCCGCGCAATGTCCGGCTGTATCTCCGCCGTCGCCGCGCACGATGATCTCGCCGCCGGCATTGAGCCAGCCGACATCCGCCGAAGTCGCGCCTTCGACCACAATAGTCGTGCCGTCCATACACATCGAGCCCAGCCGCTGTCCGGGATTGGTCACTTTAAAAGTCAAGCGGCCTTTGGGCGACCAGAGCGGCCCGCCAATATCGTGCTGACCGCAGGCGGCGATCTCAAATTCCGTCTCGCCGCGCTCCAGCCCCTGATAAATTTCCTGTAGCAGCTCCTGTGTCGAGAGCCGTTTGCTGCCTTCCAGCGATTGTATTTTTATGACCATTTCAATTTATCCTTTATCAACACGCATATGGTATTTTCAGCTGCTCAGCCACCGCTTTGTCCGTGGCGACCAGAGCGTCCGAGCGTCCCACCGGCAGAGAGCTGTTACCGATCGGCGCCATCAGCTTGCGCATTTCCTGATCAAAAGCCAGCAGATAATCCACAATATTTTGCGCGGCCTTGTCCACATCCAGACGGCGCACCAGCTTGAGGTCCTGCGTCGTGATGCCGGTCGGGCACAGGCCGGTGTTGCAGGAATTGCAGCGGCCGTGATCGTTGCCGACGCAGCCCATGAGCTGCAGCAGAATTTTACCGACAGACACACCGTTGGCGCCCAGACAAATTAATTTGAAAGCGTCCGCCGCCGCGTTGCCGGTCATGCCTACGCCGCCAGCGCCCCACAGCGGGATCTGCCCCTGCCGTCCCTGCTGCACCGCGGCTAGATAACAGTCGCGGATCTTGGAAACGATCGGGTGGCCGGTGTGGTCAAGCGACACTTCATTGGCCGCGCCGGTGCCGCCGTAAAGCCCGTCAATAAAATAGCCGCCGACAATGTGATACGGATCACGCAATAAATTGTTGTAAATAGAGACCGACGAAGCTGTCGCCGAAGTTTTGATACCCACCGGCACGCGGAATTTAAACGCCGCGTTCATGGAGAGGAACATTTTTTGCACGGACTCTTCGATAGAATACAAACCCTGATGATTGGGCGGCGAAAGCAGATCGGATTTCGGCACGCCACGGATCGCTTGAATATGCGGCGCGACTTTGGCGGCCATGAGCAGCCCGCCGTCGCCGGGCTTCGCGCCCTGGCCGATCTTGATCAAAATGCCCGCCGGATCTTCCGGCATTTCCGGCATGGCCTTGATGATACGGTTCCAGCCGAAATGACCGGAAGCGATCTGCAAAATCATGTATTTCAGATATTTGGATTTGAGCAGACGCAGCGGCATGCCGCCTTCGCCGGAACACATGCGCACCGGCAAATTGTATTTTTCATTGAGACAGGCCGTGGCCAGACAGATCGCTTCCCAGGCGCGTGGCGAAAGAGCGCCGATAGACATATCGCCGAAGATCAACGGGTAGATCCAGCGCACGGGCGGCAGAGTTTTGTCGAGATTTAATTTGCCATCTGCGCCGACTGAAAGCGGCATTTTGTCCGCGGGCAGGATGCGGCCAAACGGCGCCAGAATATCGAAAGTATGCCGCTCGGCGTCCAGCGAGGGATCGGTCATTTGGGAAATCCGGCCAACCACAATCTTGTCAAAAGTCCGGTCGCCAGCGTTTAGATTGGCGCGGCCGCCGCGCTTGATCGGCGAGCCGCCCTCGCGCGCAAAAATCTCCCAGCGGCTGTCCGCGTTGCGCTGCGGGCGGATCGCGCGGTTGGGGCAAGTTTTTTCGCATAGGCCGCAGCCCACGCAATGATTTTTAACTGTAGTCGTCTGCTTGATGACCGGCACCGCGTAACGCTCGCCTTCCACCGGTGTCGGTATGTCACCCTGCGAATAAGTGTAGCGGCGCGCTTCCATCGCGGCATGTATCGCCTGGAAAGTGCAGGCCGCGACACAACTACCGCAGAGTTTACAGCGGCAGGGATCCCATTCGATCCGCCAGGGCAGATCGTTGGCAGTCAATTCATTGACCGTTACTGCTTCCACCGCATTACCTCTAAATTATTGTCGATCACGATCGTTTCGCGCTCGTGGGGATAAATGTCTTTTTCCTGATCGCGCCCGGGCAAGACAACATTGAGGCCGCAGACTTCGGAAGAGAGCGCCACCATGTCGCCGTCACTGCCGACCACGATCGGCCGCAGTTTTTTGGAATCATTCACATTGATGACCCGTCCGTCCGGCAGCACGCCAATAATTGTGTTCGGGCCGTTGATTTCCAGATGCGGCAAAGACTGGCGCAAGGCCAGCAAAACATTTTTGTCCTCACGCCGCAGCAAATCCTGAAACGGCAGCGGCGTAATGACATGCTTGTAATACTCCAGCGGCCATTTTAATTCGCGCTGCAAATAATGCAGCGTATAGAGAAAACACTGCGAATCCGACTCAAAGCCGAGGTACCCGCGGTGTAGCGAACTTTGAAATTCCTTGTTTTTTACATAAAAAGTATTTTCGCCGTTGGCCAGCACCGTGTAACCCTGCAGGAAAAACGGATGCGCGGCGTAGCGCACAATAGCGTAGTTGGTATTCTGGCGGCACTGCACGGTGATAATTTTCGCGCAAAAATCCGTATCTTCCTGCCAGAGATTGAAATAAACGCCGATATCCGCCGGATTGCCGATCTCTTTGAGCGTCAGGACATCCGGCCAAAAAGAATAAACGAAAGCGCCATCGTTCTCCGCGGTCAGCACGCGCAAAGCTAGACGGGTGTCGGTCAGGAGATCTTCTTTGACGGCCAGCTCGGCATTTTGATAACCTGACGGATAATCATAAACCTCAAAATTGTAATGCTCCAGCAGCGCGATATCCAAACCGGCCCGCGGCGCGCGGCGCGGCGACCACTCAAAACGCAGGGTGAAACCCTGGCTCTGCATATAACTGTGAATTTTTTCCACGCTGGCGGAATTGCCGGCGTAAGACAGCAGCGGCAGTTTTTTGTACGGCGCGAAAACCCCGCCCAGATCCTGCATAACCATGGCAAAACCGGAATTATCGTGGCCTTTTTGCTGGGGCAGCATCAGGTACAAAACTTTGGACGGATGCGTGTATTTTTTGCTTTTTAGCGCGCCGACTCTGCACATAGGTGGGAAATTATTACACCTTGCCAATTTTTTGACAACGCGACTTATTACAAATTTGTTGCAAATAAATTACCGGCGCTATTTCGAGCTTTTGCCCAAATCAAGGCCAATCTTGAAAACCAGAAAAAGATTACTCTATACTATAAAATACAAGCCTAAATAAATGAAATGTTTGGCCGAAATCTTCGATAAATTAAGCGGAAACTCCAAATTAAGGAAGTGTCTGTGCTATTTATGCTGAAAAAATACATTTCTATTATCGAATCTCTGCGAAAAACCGCGCGTGTTCTGTCCAATCCATTTACCGAGCTGCTCAAGCTGACCGAATTGGCCAGACTGGACATACCGGCGGCGGATAAAGCGGCGATCTTAAGTCTGGGACAAAAATACAACCGCTACCAAAAAACTCTGGCTCCGGCCGCCGGACCAGCACAGCTTCCGCCGCGGCTGACCGATGAGGAAAAGGACGCCTATTATCTATCCGGCAAAAAACGCCAGACCACGGCCGAAACCAGCCACTATAAAAAACTGCTGCGGGAAATTGCGCGGCGGCATGACCCTCTGCAGTATTTAGCCCAAGCCCGGGCCGCGGATCTTTCCGGTTTGGATACTTACGGCCGGGCGCTGGTGCAAAATCTGATCGCTTCCCGTCAGGCCATGCTGGAGCTAGACCGCGGCCAAACGGAGCGGCAGACTATAACTTTTGTTTTCAGCGTCTATCAGGACCTTAACCGGCTGCAGCCGCAGTCCGCTATTTTTACCGGTGAAAATTTTTTGGCAGTAAAGTGCCAGCAGTTGGATTATCTTTTTGAGGGTTTGCAAAATTTTGACTGGCAGCTTTTGCTCGCCGAGGATGAATACTACGCTGATACCGCCAAGACCAAAAGCAGCACCGTTGCGCAGATCAGAAAATTGCTGGACACCCCGCAGTTAAGCCCTTTTGCCGCTAAAGTAAAAACCTTTTTTCCGGAAGAGCTGCTGCCAGAGCTCGCCCAGTATCAGAAACATTCAGAAATCTTTAAGCGCATCTTTGCGCCGGCTGACCCTTTGGAACAGGTCAAGCGTTTTACCGAGAACAGCCACAAAGGCGGAATGATCCAGTTGCTTTTGCGCAAAGCTCTGACCGGCCAGCCGGCAGCTATTATTTACACCGACAGCGACACTTCGCACGATCTGGGCGTCAGCGGTCTTTTGCTAAAAGAGCTGTACACCGGACAGGCGGCGGCCGTGATCGCTTCACGGCGCATCCCCGGCGCGGTGGTGGCTAATAAATCCCGGGAGCGCAATCTTTACTCGACTGTTTATCATCTGCTGGTCGAGCTGGGTTTTGGTCTGGGGGTCAAAGACACGCAATCTGGACTAAAAGCCCTGCGCCCGGAGGCTCTGCGGGCGGTACATTCTCAATTCACAGAATTGGGCATGAGTTTTGACGTAGAGTTATTGAAGCTGCTGCAAAACGCGGGTTATCAGATCGCGGAAATTCCGGCGGTCTGGCGGGACTCGCCTTACGAATCCCGGTCTGCGGATCAGGCCGCGGCCATGGCCGGAGGCTTGCTACGTATTTACCAAACGATTTATCGGCAGGAGAAAAACGCCGGTCTGGAAGATCTGCTGGCGCGGCTGCAGGCCGAGCCGGAATATCCGGCGCTGCGAAGACTGGCGGAAAACCCCAAATTGACAGCGTTCACCAGAAACAGCTTCAAGCTGCTGGCCAGGGTGCAGGTCAAAGATATTCGGGATTTTTTGCGGCTAGCCCAGCAGCTTATCGAGCAGCTGGCTTACGACCCTGACGCCATCACTCAAGACAGTCTGGAAAAATTACTGGCCGCTGGACGCCGCTGTTTCAATATTTTACGCCGCAGCCATTTGCTGGATTTTCTAACCGCCAATTACCCTGAGCTTTTGCCGGCGCTGGAGCTGCTGCGCAAAGACCGCCGTTATCTAAAAATTATTTTTCCTTTGTTTTTTGGCCGCAATATTATCAGCGCGCTGCTGGGCGTGGACGGCGCGGCGGCCATACAGCGCGGGGGGGGGGGGGGTAACGAAAGTTTGTCCGCCTGGCTGGCTCATTACACGGCGGACATTCAGGCCGCCCGGAATTTCAAACCGGCGTCCCTGACCGCGCAAACTTATACACCGGGACAACTGGCACGCATCAACGCCGCTGTGGACATTTTGCGGAATACCCTACCCCGACGGACAGCGCCGCTCAAGGTCGGACTGGTGTTTTTAAATAACCGCAGGCTGGACCCGGATTCTCTAGCTATTCTGCGCACTCATTTGCGAGATTTGCAGAGCCATATTCAAGGCCTGCCCAATCTGCAATTTGAGATAGTCATCGCCGGAGCCGACAGCAGCCGGCCAACCCCGGCGGAAGAGCAAAATCACCTCCAGAGTTTGGCCACAGAACAGATCAGGATAACGTACCTGCCCGTCAGCGACGAGTTTGCCAAGGGGAAATTTATCCGGCATGCCTGGGCTGTGCTGTCCCGGCAGCATAATCCGCCGGAACTGCTGGCTTTTATGGATCACTCCTACAAGATCAGCATTTTGGAAACCCTGCCCCTGCTGGCCTGGACTCTGGAAAATTACCACAATCCCGAAGACGCCGTGCTGATCGGTTCGCGCCGGCTGGAGCTCAGCGAAGTCCTGAACAAATCCCAGGCGCTGGAATTGCGCAGCCTGGTCTTGAACATTTTGATCAAAAGCTTGTTTCCCAAACTGCAAGATGTTGCGGATACTCAGACCGGTTTAAAAATAGTCGGGCGAAATGTCTGGGAAAAACTGGACACCACGCCCTGGTCGGCGGACGGTTACGGCTGGGAAATAGAGCTGCTCAATAAAGCGGCGGTGGTTTATGATCGGGACAAAATAATCAAAGAACAGCTGGACAAATTGCCGCCGTTGGCCGCCCAGCATGAAACTTTTCTCAAAAAATTATTCAGCCAGCCGTTTTGGACAACGCGCCAGTCCGGCCCAGAACAGAAAGAACAGCTGAAAAAAATCGTCGAGCAGCAGAGAAAAATCCTGTCAAAACTGCAGGAAGAAACTTTCTGGCTGATGCAGGACAACCCGTCTGCTATTACGGAGTTATTGCTGTCACTTTTCTCGGCCGAGCTTGATTACGACAATCTCCTGTGGGCTGGCATAGAGCTAGACAAAGATCCAAAAATCGCCGAACAAACGCTCCTGGATCTATTTAAGGAAACTTCTTGGGCTGAAAAAATCGAGAGCCTGGTCGCCAAAATAGAAAATTTGCAGCAGCTACCCGAGATCATTAAAGAATTTCCGGTAGCTTTCAACGACAATACCAGCCAGCTGAATATTACTTCCGGCGAAAAAGCGATCTGGAATGTGCTGGAAGAAATGCTCAAAATACTGGCCGCGGCGGGAAACTATACTTACAGCGATCCACATAACGAGCTGAAATTCATTGCCGGCGGCGCGGACGGCATGGTTTTTGAATATCGCAATAAAGTTCTCAAAATACCTAATGAAAATTTTGACGTGGATTTTTACGATATGCTGAAATATCTGCTCCTGCCTGACCGCAAAACTATGCGACGGCAAGACTACGCCCAGCGGCTGGTCGAACACAGTCTGACGGATAAATTGACCGGACACCCCCTGTTGTCCAGATTGATCCCGCATTTGCGCGCCTGGCCGGAAGCCAATAGTTTTATTCTGCGGCTGATCTCTCTGGCGGAGAATAAAGATTATAAATCCACCGGTTATCCGCTGGCATTTCAGCGCGGCAAGAACCTGATCATCCCTATGTCACGGCAGAAAAATCCTTTTCAGGCCGATTATCGGGGGCGGACTTACCACTTCACCCCGGAAGACAATATTCTAGTCATGCCCAAAGCCGAAGTAGTCCGCAGCAGACTGCACGAAATTATCAAAAAAAATGACCTGCCCGGCTTCAACGCTCTGCTCAATGATGTCACCGCGCTGATGCACAAGCTCTGGAAACGCGGCTTGTTTGACATGGACACCAATATCATCGCTGATCTGGGCTACTATCGCGGCCGTTTGTATTTACTGGACCCCGGCGAATTGATCAATAATCCGGATCCGGAAATCCTGCGCCATTTGCAGGAATATTTGCAGCGCCGCACGGACTATATAGAGCTGCGAAGCCTGCTCGCCGGACATAAACCAGCCGCGGAAATGCTGGCGGAATACTGCCGTCAGATGAACGCTTTGTTTGATTATATGAGCGCTGATCTGCGCAAGCAGCTGGAACAAAAAAGGGGAGATTTTAATTCAGACCGTGGCGATTTTACCCTGCATGGTCCGGAAATCATTCAAGGGCATTATAAAAGTCCCGCTCATAATTATCGCTGGAGCAAACAGCATTATTTGTTTTTCTCTAAAGCCGAAATGAATAAAAAATACACGCCTTTTCAAAAGAGCCTGCCCGTGGTTCAGGCCGCCGAGCCGGCCAGGGTCGCTTATTTTCAAAATCCTGGCGACGCTCAGGTCAAGCAGGTTTTGGAATGCGAGGCTCTGGCCCAGCCTCTCCAAAAAAATGTCATATTTGCCGTGCAGGGCGGTCAGGGTTTTCGGACGGGCTTATTGGGTCTGGCGGCCGGCGGCAAAGAAAATATCCGCTTCAATGGTCGCCCGTTGTCTGAATGGGTACTGGCCAGCAACGCCAAACTGCTGCAAGCGCGCGCCGCCCAGCCGCTGATCGCCATAGTTTCTATCGACAATTATATGGAGTACCGCCAGGAAGATATTGACAATATCGAGGAATATTTTGCTTTGCCGGAAACGCCCGGCGCTTTTTTTTATGATCTGCCGGCCTACAGCCAGACCGAGAGAATGCCGGAAACTCTGGAGGAATTGACGCATTATTTTATGAACTCGGAAATATTCTGGCGGGATTTTCGCTATTTTCAGGACAACATTCCTTTTGTGGCCGGCCCGGCGCGGCGTAAAAAAAACATTCTGGAAACCCTGCCCAAGGCGGCGCTGGCTAACTGGCAAACTTTTTTGCCCGCTGCCGAATATGCTGAATCTGCGGAGAATAGGCAGAGTTCGTCCCTGCCGTCTTTCCCTTTTGCCGCGCAGACCGCGGCCATTCTGAAGCGTTTTATTTTATACGCTTCCAATCAAAGACGCGGCGTAAAAGCCCCTTACACGGTCATTATGACCCAGGATTTTCTGAACGATCTGCGGCAGGAGATCGATCCTAAAATACCGAATTATGTCGGACACGAAATTACCTGGCACACTTTATTCTGCGCTTTAAAATACGATCAGTTCTTGTGGAAGATGCTCAAACCCAAACCGCTGGACTCCGCCGTCTGGCAGGATCTATATCAGACAATGCGCGCTCTGGGCAGCAAGCATCATATTTACCTTGACCCGCAGGCTAATCATCCGCAGAACAAGCTGCGGGTATTTTACGGCTCCTGGGCGGCGCTGGATAATCCCTGGTATGACATTATCAAATTTGCCAAACACAACAGCGTCAAAGTTCGAGGCATGAATATTTATGTAGAGAAAAGATTTCCAGCGCCCATGCGCGCCGCCTATCAAAAAATCATCCAGAATTGCGCCAACAACGACGTGGTCATTATGGGCGACCCTCGCGCGATCAAGGGCATTATCAAGATCGCGGCCAAAGATTTCAAGCAGGAACAATCCAAACGCAAAACTCTTTTATACAATATCAGTCTGCCGGATGGCTATGTTATCGAACTGCCTAAAAATCATATGCTGGTCCAGCTGGCCAGTCCGCCGGACGGCGCGCTCCGTTACTATTCTATGACCATACGTCCGCTGTCCAGAACTGACCTCGGCCGGGAAATGGTTTATGATTATGAACTGAACACTGGCAATAATACTTACACCGCCAGCCCGCACCAGCCGTATGAAGACTTTTTCAACGAACGTTTTAATTCTAGCTATTTCCAAAATTCTGAATCTCAGCCCTAAAATTTATTAAGGCCGCGCGTAAGTTTTTATTTTGGCTGTTTCTTTTTCTCAAGACTGCTGCGCAGGCTGCTGTTCAGAATATTCTGACCGCGGGCTTGTATCTCCTGAATGTCTTCTTTGGCCTGTGCGAGTTTGGCTTGAATAACGCGCTGGATTTTGTTTTGGAACAAATGCCGCAAAGCATCTTTGCCGACGGTATCCTTGAGCCTGGTCAGCTTGTTGTCGAGCTGAAATTGTTTGTTGAATTTTGCCAGCATATTTTTGGTCTGGCTTAAGGCTTTCTCTTTAAGTTGAGCGGTCTGCGTGTTAAGTTTGTCTTTATCTGTAATTTTTTTCTTGTACTCCAGCGCTGTGTCTTTGTATTTAAATATTTTTTGCAGGAACGGCAAAGTTAATATTCTGCTTTTCAGTTCCTGAATTTTAGCCAGCAGCTGGTGATATTTTTGTAAAAGCAAATGCGTAACCAGCTCGGACGTGTTGTTGCTGGCGGGCGCAGGTTTGAGCTTGACCTCGGGCAGAGGGGCTTTGACCTGCGGCTTGATCTGCAGTTCGACAGCGGTATTTTCTTTGTCAGCCATGCTCTATATATACCCAGAATACGTATTTTTATACCCGTGCGCGCATTGTGATACGCGTACAGTCATATTATAATTTACCCATGCCGGAAAACAATAAATTTAACGACAACATTCAACTCTTTAATCAAGAACAGCTGTCCAAAATATTTAATGAGCTTGATCTTGATCCGCAAAAAGTCGCGCAGGTCAAAAAAACTGCGCCGCCCAAGAACTTGCCGCCCGATCCCGCCAAGAGCGCGGCGGATATTCTCAAACAGAATTTTATTGCTTCGGAGGCAGACGAATAGCGGCTTCGGCGGCGCCGGCGGCGGTGAATTTCTCCGCGGCAATATCCACGATAATTTTCTGAGCTTTGACCACCGCGTTGTTTTCCGCTTGAGTGTACTCACCGTCCGACAGGTAGATCAGATTTTCTTTTTCGCTGTAAAGGGCGCTACGGCCGGACGCCTGTTTGCCGGCCTGTTGGATCAACACATTGCCGCTCAAGGTCATTTGCGCGAAATCGCCGGCAACATCGGCCTGCAGCGCGTCCGCGAAGATCTGCGTTTTCGCGCGGCGCAGCTCATTGGCGGTCTGCTCCGCTTCGCGCGTTAGGCGCACCTTACCCCGCGCGGTAAAAATATCCTGCCGCAGATCAACGATCAATTCCTCGGCGGTCAGGGTCGTGTCTGGCCGCGCCAGAACAGTGTCCGCGCCAAAAAATAACTGCTGCGCCGCATGGTCGATCTCCGCCCGGCTGGCGTTAATGCGCGTGCCGCGGTCAACGACCAGGATTTTTTTCTGTAGCGTCGACCTTTTATTGGCCGCGCTGTAATTGAGCTGCTCGCCCCAGATGCTCACCGGCTGCTGACCGCCGCGGCGCAGCACAGCGCGAAAGCCTTTGTCCGCATGCAGTCTTTCCTGCGGCGCGTTGGCCTGCACTTTACGGGCGGAAAGTTCGTCCAGCAGCAAGCGGCCATTGTCATACAATTTGCCGTTGTAAATATTTTCGATCACGGCATGATCGATATTCAACGCCGACCAGATGTAACGCGACTGCAGCGACCAGAGCAGCCGGCCGTCTTTGTAGCCGCGCACGGTAGTGTCGGCCAGCTCGATTTTTTTCTCCGGCGCGGTGTTTTCCGTCTCGAGACGGCCGGCGCTCTGCAGCAGCCAGGCGGCGCCCAGCAAAATCAGCAGACCAGCGAGTGTTAAATAACGTTTTTTCATCTTCGAGCTTTGATAAGTATAGAGTATTTGCTGACCGGATCAATATCCTGGCCGCGCAGCTCAGCGGTAACCAGATAAGAATTATGCGCCGTCGTGATCATTTCGCCATTGCTTTTGCGCATTTGGCTGAGCTTAATTTTTTGTATGGCGTTAATTTTGGGGTCGAGTATTTCCAGCTCATCGCCGCCGCCAAATTGATTGCGGCCGGAGATCGTTATTTGCTGGCTTTGCGGATCATAATTTTCCACCACGCCGACAAAATCGCAGCCCTTGAGATACGCGGAGCTTTCCGGATATTCCGTAGGCTGGCCGCCGGGGAACAAAAAGCCGTCGGTGTAAGGCCGGTGCGAGATTTTGGCCAGATTGTCACGCCAATCCTGCCGGACGCTGTATTTTTCCGGCGCGGCTAAATAAGTGTCTAGAGCCTGGCGATAAACTTTGGTCGTCATGGCCGCATAAAAAGCGGATTTCATCCGGCCTTCTATTTTGAAACTGTCGATACCGGCCGCGAGCAGTTCCGGCAGATGCTCAAGCAGGCAGAGGTCGCGGGAGTTTAAAATGTAGAGCCCGTTGCGGTCTTCCTCGGCGGTAAAAGTTTCCGCGGTGTCCGCCGGCCGAAAAGAATACTCCCAGCGGCAGGGCTGTGCGCATTCGCCGTGATTGGCCGAACGCCCGGTGAGATGCCGCGAGAGCAGACAGCGGCCGGAGTAGGCGACGCACATTGCGCCGTGCACAAAAATTTCCAGCTCGGCTTCCGGCACGGCGGCTTTGATTGCCCGCAGCTGCGCCAGAGAAAGCTCACGCGCCGCGATGATCCGCGCCGCGCCGTTATTCAGCCAAAACCGCGCCGCCGCGGAATTAGTCGTATTGGCCTGCGTGCTGATGTGCAGCCTGACATTTGTGCCGGACTCGCGCAGTATCTGCAAAACTCCCGCGTCAGAAACGATCGCGGCGTCAATGCCGAGTTTTTCCGCCGCTTTAAAATAGGCCAGCATTTTTTTCAACTCCTGATCAAAAGCGTAAATGTTGAGCGCCAGGTAAAATTTGCAGCCGTGCTCGTGCGCGAAACGAATGCCCGCGCCTAACTCATTGAGCGTGAAAGAACCGCCGCCTGTGCGCAACGAATAATCTCCCGCGCCGGCATAGACCGCGTCCGCGCCGAAACGCACCGCGGTTTGGAGTTTCTCCAGATCGCCGGCGGGAGAAAGTAATTCCGGTCTCTTAAATGTCGGCATGACTAAATTATAACATTACAACATTACATCCTGCTTATCGGAACAGTTGTTGCTGATTATGCGGTATTCCTATTGCCGCGCCGCTTGGCATTTTTCTTGCATTATTGCCTGTTATAGGTTGGCAAAAAAGTTAGCGATTTTGCTGAAAGGAGCATAATTTATGAAGAAACAAGAGTTGCTAATACAGGCAGAGTTTATCGAAAATAAAATCTTGCTCATTCGCAGGAAAAAGGTCATGCTGGATCTGGATTTGGCCGAATTGTATGGAGTAGAAACAAAACAGCTCAAGCGGGCGGTTAGAAGAAATGCCTATCGTTTCCCGATAGATTTCATGTTTGAATTAACCAAAGCGGAGATGGAAAACTTGAGGTACCAAAATGGCACCTCAAGTTGGGGTGGACAGCGTTATCTGTCTTATGCTTTTACTGAGCATGGTATTTTAATGCTTTCCAGTGTGCTTAACAGTAAACGGGCAATTCTAGTCAACATTCAAATCATGCGTGCTTTTACTAGGCTGCAGCAGATATTGCTTTCACATAAAGACCTGCGAATTAAAATAGAGCAAATTTTGCGAGAACAGGAAAAACAGCGCGGTAAATTTTTGAAATACGACCAACAAATCGCTACGATATTTAATGCTATAAAACAACTTCTGCAAAACGACGAAGCGATACAGCGGCAGATAACTTACAACGAGGGAAAAGAACAAAACAAAGCGTGGGGATTTCGGCCACCGGAGAGAAAATCCTAATACAATAGCACGTTTTCGGATACGCCGAGATACTGATAAATTTCGCTTTTGGTTTTGGGCGGCCGCTGGTACAACGCGCCGTAATTTTTGACCACGGCCAGCGCCGTCGCGTATTCATTGCCGGCATGCCAGATAAAAAATCCGTCCGTGCCGGCGTCTTCGCAGGCGCGGATCTGCTCGCGGATATAATTAGACAAATTCATGCTGGCGTAGCCGAGATTCATGGCAAAGCCCTGTATATAGGGGATCAGGCGCACCGGCCGTCCCTCGAGTTTGTTTTTGCCGAGTGTCGAACCTTCGAGCAGCGTGCGGTAAGGATTGCTTAGACGCAGGCGGTCGCCGTAAAAATGCGACGGATAAAGCATCGGACTGGCCGCGTCGATATAGGGCGACAGGCGGCGCAGATCCTGGCCGATGATGTGATGCGGCTGATACGCCACCGAGCCGAAAACATCCACGCCAAGCGGAATATTCGCAGAGACGCGCGCGTCCCGCAAAAATTTTTCGATGATGTCTTTTTTACGCGGATCAGGCGCGCCGCGGTCGGAAAAACGAATATAGTCGTACTGGATTTCGTCAAAGCCCAGCCCGGCGGCCTCCCGGGACAGGGCTAATTTCCTCTGCCAATTTTGCGGGTCTTCGGCGGTCTGATACGTCGCGCCCAACCCTTCCTCAAAAACAACAATGCGCGCGATGAGATAGAGGCCGAGTTCTTTGGCGTAGTCCAGATTTTTCAGATAAACCGCGTTCGCGCCGTCAAAGTCGCAGACGACAGTGTTCAATCCGCTCTCTTTGACATTTTTCAGCAGCGGCTGGCAGCGTTCCGGATAATTCATCGTCCAAACGCTGACGTACACGCCGCAGATTTTTTCCGGTTTGGCGCAGGCCAAAGAAAACAAAAACAAGAAACTAAATAAAATTTTAAGCGGCCGCATCGTTTCAGGATTTTAACATGAAACTTCCGCAAAACTAACTTTTGTTTTTTCTTGAGTAGACAAATAATGCCGGAAATAAAATGGAGATGATATAATGCCTGACATGAAACCTTACGTTTTCATTCTGGCCGGCGGGTCGGGCACACGGCTGGCGCCGTTGTCGCTCACTTTGCCGGGCAAGCTGCCCAAGCAATTCCTGCCGCTGGTCGGCGCCCGGACTATGCTACAGCAAACTATCGAGCGCGTGCCGGACGGGCGGATTGTCGTGGCGCCGGAAGAACGTTATGTGCCGGATATTCGCAAACAGTGCGGCAAAGCAACGGAGATTTTAGCCGAGCCTTTTGGCTGCAACACCGCCGCCGCTGTGGGTCTTTGCGCTCTCTACGCGCGGCAAAAAACCGGGGACGACAAGACTGTGCTTTTTTTTCTGCCGGCGGATCACATTATGGACAAAACGGTTTTTGGGCAGCTGTTTGCGCGGGCCGTTGAGCGCGCCTCCGGCGGCAAAATAATCACGATCGGCATCACGCCAGACCGTCCAGAGACCGGCTATGGCTACATAAAAACCAGCGGCTCCGGCGCGGCATTGAATGTAGAGCGTTTTGTGGAAAAGCCGGATCTGCCGACGGCGCAAAAATATCTGGCGGAGGGCGGTTATTTCTGGAATGCCGGAATATTTGCCATGACTGCCCAGACCGCGCTGGCGGCTTTGGCACAGGACGCGCCGAAAATTTACAGCGCTCTGCAGGGCATCGATTTTGCCAAAAATCTGTCGGCGGAAATCGCGCGTCAGTACCAGATCATCAAAGCTAAAAAGCAGAATATTTCGATCGACTATGCCGTCATGGAAAAAGAAGCGGCCAATATGGAGCTGCTGCCCGCGCCGCCCGCGCTGGCATGGAATGATGTCGGCGGCTGGATCGCCCTGCGCAAATATTATCCGGTGGACGCGCAGAACAATCTGGTTATCAACTACACTGCGGAGAAAATTCAGATCACCGGCCTGCAAGACCTTTTGGTGGTGAATTCCGAGAACGGGATTTTGATTTGTCCGCAGACTCTGGCACAGCGCGCCAAAGAAATTATCGCCGGGCTGGAAAAAAAACTGACCGCGGAAAGCATAGACTGCCAAAATGTGCTTATCGAAAACCACACGGCGCGTTACGTCGGCGCGATCGGCCTGCGGAATGTCAAAGTAGCTTACCGGACTGGCTGGCTGGAAATCATAAAACTATAGAGTTCCTGACCCTGTCCGCCGGTAAACCGGCGCAGCATTTTTAGCAGAATTTTGCGGGATTTGTGATCCAGCTGGCTGAACCGTTCCAGCAGTTCTTGTTCATTGACCCGCGGTACAGCGCGGGCGGGAATTTTTGGCTTAGTTTTGGCAAAGTCTTTAAACCACCAGTTCATGTCCAGACCGTAAGCCTGATTGATCCGCATCAGTGTGGCCAGATGCGGCAGCTGCTGTCCTTTGAGCAGCCTACAGTACTGAGCATAATCTAGATCTAAAAAATCGGCGCTTTCTTCCAGCGTCTTGTGATTTTTCGAGCGCAGCTGTCCCAGCTTTTTGCTGATCAAGGATTTTAAATTTTGTTCGACGGCTTTACTGTCCATAGGCCATATCCTTTCTTGAGTATCTTGATTAATTATAAATATAACAACTGCCCCAATTTGCATTATTGAGCAAATGCATATTGCATTTCATCATAAAGAGTGTTATAATCACAGGCATTAAATCTACAGAAAGCACGGGCGGGAATCAGCCTTTTACTATAAATACAGTGCCGAGTTATTACACGGTGATTTACATAATGAAAGTTGCTTAAATTTCGGTATTTATGTCCTTGGCAGACCGGGCGTTAGATTTTCTGATGTTTTGCCTGCGGTAAAACACCTCACCAGTCTGTCGCTTACGCGACAGCCAGCTTCTCCTTGCCAAGGAGAGGCAGCAGCGGCAGCTGCGGTGAGGTGTCTCGCGCCAGCGAGACATAGAAACTCTCTCAAGATTGTCTAATAAAATCAAATTATTCAGCAAAATGGTAAGTATAGTGCCGAGTTATTACACGGTGATTTATGTAATGAAAGTTGCTTGAGCGGAAACAACTTAATTTACAATTCCCAATTTGGCTGCGCCTGAATATTCAGCGGCGCAAAGCTTTTCTCCTGCCACTGCTGTATAGCCGCGCCGGCGATCATCGCCGCATTGTCCGTACAGAACTTTAAGTCCGGCAGATGCACGCGCCGCCTTTGGTGTTCTCCTTCCGCCGCCAGTGTCCGGCGCAGGGTTTGATTGGCCGCCACGCCGCCGGCCAGATAAATATGCTCGATATTGTATTTTTGCGCGGCGGCCAGCGTGTTTTCCACCAGCGTGTCGACGACGGTTTTTTGAAAAGCCGCGCAGACGTCAGCCGCGCGCGCCGCCGGATTTTGCCGGCAGTAATTCAGCACATTGGTTTTAAGCCCGCTGAAACTAAAATCAAACTCGCTTTCCGGCACGCGGATCCTGGCTTTGCTAAATTTTATAGCTGCGGGATCGCCGCTCTGCGCCAGCTTGTCCACGAGCGGGCCACCTGGATAACCGAGCCGCAATATCCGCGCCGCTTTGTCGTAGGCCTCTCCCGCCGCGTCGTCAATAGTCCGGCCGATAGTCTGATACCGGCCAGCCGCGCGGGAGATAATGAGCTGCGTGTGTCCACCGCTGACCAGCAGACACAAAAAAGGATAAGGGATGTCCATTTTTTTTTGCGGCTGTGCGGAAATAAAATTGGCCATAATGTGCCCGGCCAGATGATTCACAGCGATGAGCGGTTTTTGGTAAATGTAAGCCAGCGTTTTGGCGGCCTGCAGCCCGACTAGCAGCGCGCCGAGCAGCCCGGGTCCCTGTGTGACGGCAATTGCGGATATGCCGCTCATATTTTTCGCGGCTTTTTGCAAAGCCCGCTCGATAACAATATTGATCGCCTCGACATGCATACGCGAAGCGATCTCCGGTATCACACCGCCGTAATCTTTGTGCGTGTCGATCTGCGTGGCGACGACATTGGCCTGAATTACGCCGCGCGTGTCGGCTACCGCCGCCGCCGTTTCATCGCAGGAAGTTTCGAGGCCGAGAATATAATCCATTGCTTTAGAATATCAGAATTCGCGGCGAAAGGAAATTTTGCTGCGCTATATTTACTACATTTTTGTATCATATATAGTCAAATAATAACATTTTTGTAATACGATCACTGCGCCGGACGCTTTTTTTGGGCGTAAACGCGCTGTTTTTCTGATCTGGCATATTTCCTGCAAACACCAGAGCATCAATT
Organism: Candidatus Margulisiibacteriota bacterium; assembly: GCA_031268855.1. Classification (NCBI taxonomy): domain Bacteria; kingdom Bacillati; phylum Candidatus Margulisiibacteriota; species Candidatus Margulisiibacteriota bacterium. The sequence continues at coordinate 18,681 of JAIRWS010000085.1, forward strand.
TTTTAAGGAGGTAGTATTTTATGCGAATTTTGCAGAGAATCTTTAAGAGAGGGAGCGCGCGGCTAGGCTGGGTGGCCTTGCTGCTCAGCGCGGCGGCTATGGCGGAGCCGCAAACCATCGCGGTCAGCGGCGAGCGGGGCGCGGTCAATCTGATCTGGATGCTGCTGGGCGGGTTTTTGGTGTTCTGGATGCAGGCGGGTTTTGCGATGGTCGAGACAGGTTTTACCCGTGCGAAAAACGCGGTCAATATTATCGCCAAAAATTTAATGGACTTTGCGTTGGGCTGTCCGGTTTATTTTGCGATCGGCTACGGGGTGATGTTCGGCGCCAGCAAGTTCGGACTTTTCGGCACGAGCAATTTTTTCCTGAACGGCGTGACGGATATGTGGGACATCGGTTTCTTTTTTTTCCAGGCGATGTTCGCCGCGACCGCCGCGACAATCGTTTCGGGCGCGATGGCCGAGAGAACGCAGTTCAAAGCCTATTTGTTTTACACCGTGTTTATCAGCGCTTTCATTTATCCGGTAGTCGGCCACTGGATCTGGGGCGGCGGCTGGCTCGCGCAAAAAGGCTTTCTGGATTTCGCCGGCTCGACAGTGGTGCACTCCGTCGGCGGCGCGGCAGCTCTGGTCGGCGCTGCTTTTTTGGGGCCGCGTATCGGCAAATACAGCGCTGACGGCCGTTCCAAAGCGATTGTCGGGCACAGTCTTCCGCTAGCGGCGCTCGGCGTGTTTATTTTGTGGTTCGGCTGGTTCGGCTTCAACGGCGGCTCGACTATCGCCGCGACCAACGCTAACATTTCGCTGGTGCTGGTCACGACAACTCTGGCGGCGGCGGCGGGAGCGTGCGGCGCGCTGTTTTTTTCCTGGTTTAAATTTGGCAAGCCGGATATCTCTATGGCCTTGAACGGCTCTCTGGCCGGATTGGTTTCCATCACCGCGCCAGCTTATGATGTAAGCGCGGCCAGCTCGCTGATCATCGGCCTGATCGGCGGCGTGCTGGTAGTACTTGCGGTGGAATTCATTGACAAGGTTCTACATATCGACGATCCGGTGGGCGCGTCTTCGGTGCATCTAGTCTGCGGCATCTGGGGCACACTGGCTCTAGGGCTTTTCGCAGAAAGCCAGTACGGCAACGGCGTAAACGGTTTATTTTTCGGCGGCGGCTGGCAGCAGCTGCTGATCCAGCTAGAAGGCTCGCTCGTTGTGATAATCTGGACAGTCCTTGCATCCGCGCTGGTTTTTGCCGCGGCTAAATACCTGATCGGCCTGCGCGCTAGCCGCGAGGAAGAGCTCAAAGGCCTGGATCTTTCCGAACACGGCCAGGAGGCCTACGCTGGATTTGAGATTTTCAGCAACGAATAAACTAAATAAACAAAAGGAGGCAAGAAAATGAAACTAATTACTGCGATTATTCAGCCGGAAAAACTGCCGGACGTAAAACAAGCTCTATTCGACGCGGATGTGTCTAAAATGACCGTCAGCAATGTGATCGGCGCCGGACAGCAAAAAGGCTACACCGAGAACTACCGCGGCGTGGTTTCGGAGATCAATCTGCTGAAAAAAGTGCGCATTGAGATCGCGGTCAACGATAATTTCGTTGACAAGACAGTCGAGGCCATCACCAAAGGCGCGCGCACCGGCAAGATCGGTGACGGTAAAATTTTTATCACCGAGCTTAAAGAATGTATCCGGATCAGAACGAAAGAAACCGGCAAAGACGCGATAGGGTAAAGACACCACGGACACTGAGCGGAGTATCCTGCGGATACGCTGGCGAAGTGTCCTATCAAAAGAACCCCCGTCTTAAAAAACGGGGGTTTTGTTTAAGCTATTTTGGCCAGAATATAGAGATAAAATAGTTCTAAGCGGCGTCTTCTTTGATTTTGGCGGCGCGGCGCGTGTAGTTTTCCAGCACCTTGTCCTTGTCCACGACGACCTCGCGCTGCTCTTTGTCCACTGGCGCGCTGTACATAATATCGAGCATGACGCTTTCCACCACGGAGCGCAGGGCGCGCGCGCCGACTTTGCGTTTCAAGGCCAGCGTGACAATTTCCCGCAGCGCGTCCGGGGTGAATTGCAGCTCTACATTATCGTAACGCAAAAGCTTCTGATACTGCTTGACCAGCGCGTTTTCCGGCTTGGTCAAAATTTCGAGCATGGCCTTTTCGTCCAGCTCATTGAGCGCGGCGATCACCGGCAGACGGCCGATCAGCTCCGGTATCAGACCGTACTTCAGCAGATCGTCCGGCAAAACTTCCTCAAAAACTGTATCTTTGTGCTCGGCTTTGGCTTTTTTTTGCGCGGCGGTCTCAAAACCGATAGTCCGTTTATTGGCGCGGCGTGAGATGATCTCGTCGATGCCGGAAAACGAGCCGCTGCAAACGAACAAAATATTCGTCGTGTTCATCTGAATAAACTCACCCTGCGGATGTTTGCGGCCGCCGGCGTTTTGCGGCACATTGGCGACAGTGCCTTCGATCATTTTGAGCAGGGCCTGCTGCACGCCCTCACCGGAGACATCGCGGGTGATCGAGGGGTTTTCCGATTTGCGTGAAAGTTTGTCGATCTCATCGATAAAAACAATGCCCATCTCGGCTCTCTTGAGATTGCCGCCAGCCGCCTGCAGCAGACGCGACAAAACATTTTCCACATCCTCGCCCACATAACCCGCCTCGGTCAAAGTCGTCGCGTCCGCGATAGCTAGCGGCGCATCGAGAAAACGCGCTATGGTCTGCGCGATCAGCGTCTTGCCCGAACCGGTCGGCCCGACCAGCAAAATATTGCTTTTGGACAATTCGGTTTTATCGAGATTGTTTTTATCCTGATTGGAGAGCAGCCGCTTGTAATGATTGTAGACGGCCACCGCCATAATTTTTTTAGCGCGGTCTTGACCGATGATATATTTGTCCAGATTGGCGTGGATTTCCGTCGGGATTTTGAGCGTCTCCAGCGAAAAACTTAAAGGCTGGTCGGCGCGGGGCGGCGGATTTAATTCCGCATCAAGCATTTCCTTGCAGCGGTTAATGCACTCGTCGCAGATCACCCCGCCGGAAACACCAGCGATGATCTGCCGCACTTGATCACGGCGCCGACCGCAAAAGGAACAGATCGCGTTATTATTGCTGCCGGTCAGCATTGTTATTTTAATTTGGTCGGCGAAATGACTTCGTCGACCAGGCCGTATTTTTTGGCTTCTTCCGGCGACATAAAAAAATCGCGGTCAGTGTCTTTTTCGATCTGCTCCATAGTCTGGCCGGTATGCTTGACCAAAATGTCATTGATCGCTTTTTTCAAACGCATCACTTCATTGGCCTGAATCTGAATATCCGTGGCCTGGCCCTGCGCGCCGCCAATCGGCTGGTGGATCATGATGCGCGCGTTGGGCAGAGCGTAACGTTTACCGGTCGCGCCGGAGGCCAGCAGCAAAGCGCCCATGCTGGCCGCCTGCCCGATGCAGATCGTCGAAACCTTAGGATCAATGTACTGCATCGTGTCGTAAATCGCCAAACCGGCTGTCACCACGCCGCCCGGCGAATTGATGTACATGGAAATGTCTTTTTCTTTATCTTCCGCCGCCAGGAAAATTAACTGGCCGACGATCAAGCCGGCGGTTAAGTCGTTGATCTCGTCGCTGACAAAAATAATCCTTTCTTTGAGCAGGCGCGAGTATAAATCAAACGCGCGCTCTCCTTTGGAAGACTGTTCGATAACTGTTGGCACATACGGCATAAAGAACCCCCTTGTTATTTTGCTATATTATACCCGCGGCGCGGATAAATATACCTTATTCAGAAATCCCTGAATAATTACTGTTCAGTTATTTTAGCGTTATTCAGCAAAAAGTCCAGCGTTTTGTCTTCGGTCAAATAACGCGCGATATTTTCCTTGAACGCCGGCGGCAGAGTTTTTTTGTATTTTTCAATTTCCTCAGGCGGCAACGGCTCGCGGCGTCCGCCGTTTAAAATTCGCTCCAGCTCCGTATCGATCTCCTCGGCGCCTGGTTTAATTTCCTCTTTTTCGGCGATCTTTTCCAGCAGCAAATCCAACTTAGCGCGTTTTTCGGCGGCCGGCCGGTAATCCTGACGCAGAGCGTCTTTAGTTTTGTTGAGCATCTGCAAATATTTAGCCAGCTCCAGACCGCGATTTCGCAGATCGGCCTCCAGATTGCGCAGCATAATATCGATCTTTTCCCGCACCAGAGCTTCCGGCACAGCGAAATCATTGGCCTTAACCAGCTCCTCCAGCAAATTATTTTTAGCCTGACTGTCGGCAGTCTGTTTTTTTTGTTTTTCTAAATTGGCCTTGATCTCCTCGCGCATTTCGGCCAGCGACTGTTTGGCGCTGACTTTCTGGATAAATTCATCGGTCAATTCCGGCAAAACACGCTCTTTGATCTCCAGCAGTAAAATCTCAACTTCCACTTCCTGACCGGCGGCTTCTTTGACAAAATAATCCGCATTGACTTTGATCTTAAATTTTTTGGTCTCCTGTACGCGCAGACCGGCAACTTCCCGGTCAAAATCCGGCGACATAAAATTCGTGCCGATACGCGTGCCGGTGCGCTCTTTGGTCAAAGCCGTCAGGGGCTGGCCGTCCAGCGTAAAAGCCTTGATGGCATAGCCGATCAGATCGTCATTTTGGGCGGGACGTTCGACAGCTTTGTACTCGGCGTGATACTCGCGGATCTGCGCCAATTCTTTGTCGATCTCCTCGGCGGAAACTTTGTCCGCCGGACGCTGTATCTTTAAATTTTTGTATTTTTCCAGCTTCACTTCCGGCTTGACATCGACGGCCAGCGCGAAAACAAAGCCTTTTTCCCTGCTCAAGGCTTTCACTTCCACGTCGCGCGGATAATCCACCGGCTGGAGTTTTTCCGCATCGAGCGCCTGCCGGTAACAGTCATTCATCACGATAGTCGAGGCGCGTTCCAGCAAAAGCGCCGTACCGTAATGCTTCTCAAAAATCGGGCGCGGCGCTTTACCCGGCCGAAAACCCGGGATTTTAGCGTCCTTGGCCAATTCCCGAAAAGCCGGTTCGGTGGCTTTTTCGACATCGGCATAATCCGCCTCGATCTCCAGGGAGATCGTAAAATTACTGCGTTTATTTTTTAAAACTTTCATAAGATTAATACGCCGCCGCGGCGTATTCCGGCGCGTTTTGATAAGCTGGCTGCGCGGCATAGGGCTGCGCCGTGTAAGTGCCGGTGGCCGCCAGATATTGACCGGCTTCCGGCGCGGGCTGCTCGGCGGGAGTTTCCGGCGCGGCATTCAAAAGGTCTTCCGCGCTTTGACTGCCGTCCTCAAGATTGAGATTGACCGTCGCGCACAAGATCACATTGGCGCCGATCTTGCGGCAAATACCGTTGTTGCCGTACACCGCGCCGCCGACAAAATCGATCAGCTGCCGGGCTGTTTGCACATCGAGATATTTATAATTGATGAGCACCATATAGCCGGCGCGCAAAGCGGAAACAATATCGCGGGCGTCGGCGCCGGCATTGCGCGGCTCGGCCAGCCAGACATTGGCGGCCAGAGAACGCACGGGCTGCGGCTTCCACACGCGCGGCTCGGATTTGACCGGCGTCTGCGTGACGCGCGCGGTCGCGGCTTTCAGAGGCGCGGCGGCTTCCGACGGCTTATCGCCAAAGCCCAAAAATTCCGCTACTTTCGTCAAAGTACTGCGCATGAAATCCCCCCAAGAATTAAGTGCTGGGAGAAATTATACAATAAGCGGCAGGAGGAAACAAGCCATCTTACTGGCCTAA
>JAIRWS010000086.1 GCA_031268855.1 Candidatus Margulisiibacteriota bacterium
TTTTACATACCCCGGGGTTTTGCCCACGGTTTTGCCGTGCTGTCAGACCTTGCGGAATTCCAGTACAAATGTGACGCTTATTACGCGCCGCAGGCCGAGGCCGGCATTCTCTGGAATGATCCCGACCTCAACATCGCCTGGCCGGTAACTCAGCCGGTCATTTCACCCAAAGACCGGCAAAATCCGCGGCTAAAAGATCTGCCGCCGGACTGCTTTTTTTGAATAATATCCATACACGCATCTGGTCCCGCCGCGCGCGCAGTCGTGTGTATCGTGTATCACTCCATCAATAACAGCCACCATGTGTTTGGACACTTTGGCGATAATACGCCCCCGGGGAAGTTCATTCGGCTTGAGATGAACTTTACAGCCCGTGCCGATCCCCATTGTCGGGACGAACTCCCAGCCGAGACCGGCAAGATATTTGCGGCTAATCTGTTTAGGAACACCTTGCCGCGGCGAAGTTTTGCCTGACTCAATTTGTTTTTTGTCGGCTTTGAGCAGGGCATGCAGATCAGCATAGACTTTTTCGTAGGGCAGCTCCAAAGCTATAGCGATCGCGCGGGTCACACAATCTCCTGTCCTGCCTTGATACCCTGCTTTTTCACGTCCGCCGTCATTGTATATAAACACTTCTGCGCTCTCCTGCTGTTCAACCAGATCAAATGCTCAATAAGTTTAGCATTAAACTCTCTTAGTACTCGATCCCCAACCGCGCGCGCAGGCCGGCGTTGTGATCTTCCACCGCGCCCATGGCATCTACGATCTCCCAGAGCTGCATCAGGCCAAAAGTCAGGACACCCACGCCGATCTGCACTTCTTTCTGCGCCCGGCCGCCGTCCGCGGCTTCGGCGTCCACCGGCACCGCGCTGGCCATGAAAACCGGCACGATAAATTTGCCCAGGAAAATCGCAAAACCCCGCGCCGGATCGCCGGCGTAATTGTGTCCCATCAGCGGCAAAGTCATAGCCAGAGTGGCCGCGCGGCCTTTGTCCAGTTTTTCCAGTTCATAAAGTTTGATTTTGTCATTGAGTGAAAGCGTGTCAAAACCGTATTCCGCGGTTTTTGCCGCGTATTGGTACTGATCTTCGCCGTCCAGGTCTGCCGCGCGGCTTTCGTCTTCGTACTCATAATCTTCGTCTTCAGAAGCATTCCTCAGCGCCGCCAGGTATTGTTCCGGCGTATATTTCACGCCGTCTTTTTCGACCGCGTCGATCGCGCCGTCGTGAAAAGCAATGTCCGCGGTTTGGCCGGCCAGTACAAACGTCTCGTCCTCCACAGCCAGCGCGCCGGCCATAACCCTGCCGTCCGTCAGGTACACCTTATCCGCCAACGCCACCGCACCCACTATGATAAAAAGCAAAATTAATTTTTTCATAACAATCATCTCCTTCTACAAGGAATTCGTAAGTAGTCTTAATTTGTCGCAGCGATATTTTATGTTGCGTTAAAAGGCTCACTCCGCTTCGCGTGAGATCCGCAGGATCACGCCCAGCATCGCCAGCGAAACGATCAGCGAGCTACCGCCGTAAGAAATGAACGGCAAAGTGATGCCTTTGGCCGGCGCCCAGCCCAGCACCACCAGCATGTGCACAGCGGCTTGAATGCCCAGACAGAGTGAAAAGCCCAGCGCTAGCTGCGCGCCAAAAGGATTGCGCACGCGGCCAGCTAGTCTGATCCCGCGCAGCACTAGCAGCGCGAACAAAAAAACCACTGCCGCCGCCAGAATAAATCCGCGCTCCTCGCAGATCATGGCAAAAATATAATCATTGTAATACTGCGGCAAATAGGCAAACTTTTGGCGGCTGCCGCCCAGCCCCATACCGAACCAGCCGCCCGAACCGACGGCGATCAGCGACTGCACTGTATTCCAGCCGGCGCCCTGCCTGTCCTGCAAAGGGTCGAGAAAAGCTGTCCAGCGCCGAAGCTGATACGGCGTGCGCGAGACTTGAAAAATTAAAATACGGAGAGCCAGCAGGCCAAGCACAAATAGATCCATAAGATTGCTGCCGCCAACGATCAGCATCAGCAGCGCTGTTGCGCCGATCACCAAGCCCGTGCCTAAGTCCGGCTGTTTGAGAATGCCCAGCGTCAACACGCCGCAGACCAGCAGGATCGGCAGAACGCCGCGCCGGAAATCCGCTAGAGTTTCTTTTTTATTGACCAGCGCGCCGGCCAGATAAACAATTAAGAAAAATTTTACCAGCTCCGACGGCTGAAAACTCAAGAGACCCAAACGCAGCCAGCGCGACGCGCCGCCGGCCGTAACGCCAAGCCCCGGCCAATAGGTCAAGAGCAGCAAGAAAAACGCCACGGCCAGAGCGCTCGGCGTATATTTTTGCAGCTTGGTGTAATCCCAAAAAGAAAGCACGGCGCACAAAGCCGCGCCGGCGGACAGATAAAACAATTGGCGCAAAATGAAATAAAATTCGTTATTGTAATTTTGCAGACCGGCAATCGGCGTTACCGAAAGGATCATCAAAAAGCCGGTAACCACCAGGGCTATTGCCGGCCAGAGTATATAAGCGTCAACTTTGCGGCGCATATTTCCGCACCAGTTCCTTGAAATAACGGCCGCGCTCTGCAAAATCCTGGAACATATCCCACGAAGCGCAGGCCGGCGACAAGAGGATCAAATCTCCGCTTTGCGCCACGCGAAAACTTTCACGCACGGCCGTGTCATAATCCTGAACCAGCAGCGGCTGAAATTCTTTTAACTCGCGCGCAAATCTCTCCCGCGCTTCGCCCAGCAGGATGAGTTTTTTGAGGCGGCCGCGCAAAGCCTCAGCTAGCGGCTGCAAAGACGTCATTTTGTCGCGGCCGCCGGCGAGCAGGACAATATGCCCGTTGCGCGGTTCGGACTCCAGAGCGACGACTGTCGAGTCCACATTTGTGCCTTTGGAGTCATTGATCACACGAATACCATTGTACACACCAACTTTTTCCATACGGTGCTCCACACCTGTGAACTCCGCAAAAACTTTGTCAATGTGCGCGTCGGTCTGGCCGCAGAGTTTGGCAACCAGCCGCGCCGCCGCGTAATCTTCCTGCAGTTTGTGCGACGCGGTGAAAGGCGCTTTTTGGGCTTTGGCCTCAGCGGTCATCCGGCAGACCCACGGATCATTGGCATTGTAAACCACAAAATCTTCCGCGGTTTGATTGAGCAAAATTCTTTTTTTCGCGGCGGCATAACCGGCCAGATCACCGTGGCGCGCCAGATGATCCGCGGTCAAATTTAAGATCACCGCAATATGCGGGCGAAAAGTCTCGATGTTTTCCAGCATATAGCTGGACACTTCCACGGCCAGATAGGGGTATTCTTTTTCCACAGAAATATACGGCACGCCGATATTGCCGACAGCCGGCACAGCAAGCAGGCGCGAGATCAGCGTTGTGGTCGTGGTCTTGCCGTTTGTGCCGGTCACTGCGATCACTGGCGAGGGATTCAATCGGTAGGCCAATTCTATTTCGCTGATAATCGGAATTTTGACTGCCGGATAATTTTGGGGCGGAATGCCCGGCGAGACCACCAGTAAATCGGCTTCGTCTAAATTTTTCGCATATTGATAATCCGGCAATTTAGCCAGCCGCGCCAGCACCGCCTGCCCCGTCTTGCCGTCCTGTCCCAGCACCGCAACTTTTGGCATCTTTATCTGATCCTAAAAACTACGGCCAGCAACACCGCGCCAGCTGTCAGCAGCCACGCCCAGCGCACAATTTTTTTCTCCGGCCAACCGCACAACTCTAAATGATGATGAAAAGGTGACATCTTGAAAAGCCGCCGGCCTCCGGTAAATTTAAAACAACCCACCTGTAAGATCACCGAGATCGTTTCCCAGACAAACCAAATACCGGCCAGTGCCAGATACAGCTCGGCGTGTAGCAGCAGCGCAAAACCGGCCAGCAGCGTGCCCAGCGCCAGCGAGCCGACATCGCCCATAAACATTTTGGCCGGATGAATATTAAAAACCAAAAAACCCAGACAGGCGCAGGCGGCCAGCAGGGCCAAATACATGAGCTGCGGATTATTGAACTGTCCGGCGATAAAAGCAAAAGCCAGAAAAATGATCATGGAGACGCCGGACGCCAAGCCATCCAGGCCGTCGGTAAGATTCACGGCGTTGGACACGCCAACCACAATAAAAGAAGACCACAGCACGTACAAAAACGGCTGATGCATACCAAGAAGATGCAGCAGCGGCGAGACCATCAAATTGAAATTGTTCTTCAGCAAATAAGCGCCAAACAAGGCGGCGATCACTAACTGTCCGGCCAATTTATAGCGCGCTTTTAAGCCGTTATTTTTGCCGTTTTTGACGATCAAAAAATCGTCGATAAAACCGATCACGCCAGTCAGAGTAAAAAGCGCCAGTAAAATAAACGCCTCATTAGTCAGGCGCGGCAGTCTGCTTAAAAACGGCAAAAATAAAACCGCCAGCAGATCGAGCGAAGCAATGATCATCAATCCGCCCATGACCGGCGTGCCGGCCTTGGCCTGATGGCTTTGCGGGCCGCACTCGCGCACGGCCTGCTTGAATTGGAAACGCCGCAAGCAGCGCAAACCTAAATAGTTAATGCTTACACTGACAGCAATGGCAGGCAGGATCACCAAAAAGATTTTCACTTTTTGCCTTTCAGTCGAATATTCACCGAATGAGCGTGCGCGGCTAAACCTTCCGTTTTGGCTAAAACAGCCACATGCTTTTGCGCGGCGCGCAGATCGGATTTGGCGTACTCCAGCAGCGAGGTGCGCTTGATAAAATCTGCCACACCCAGCGGCGAAGCAAAACGCGCCGTCCCGCCGGTTGGCAGCACGTGATTGGGGCCGGCAAAATAATCGCCCAGAGCCACTGGAGAATAGGCGCCAATAAAAATCGCGCCGGCATTGTTGACCTGTTCGGC
>JAIRWS010000087.1 GCA_031268855.1 Candidatus Margulisiibacteriota bacterium
CAGCCGCCAGCGGCTCGGCTACCCATTCGCACGGCAATGGCACTCTGGCCGTATCGGTAACTGGCGGAACGCACGAGCATACGATCACTGATCCGGGACATACACACACAGTAACAGCCCAAGCGGGCAGCGATGGCGGAAGCGGCTACATCGTTGGCGGAAATTATGGTGGTCCTGATGACGGCACAATAAACACAGGAAGCAAGACTACAGGAATTTCCATAGCAGCTACCACCGGCGCGCATGAGCATACCGTCGTAGTCTCAGGCGCCACCGCGACCGACGGCGCCGCGCATGACCACGGCATCACCGGCAGCACTGAAGCTGCAGGAAGCGCTGTCCAAGTCTCCGGCGGCACTATCGGCTCTACTGGCAGCGGCACAGCTTTCAAAGTAGTGCCGGAGTATTACCCGGTGATCTATATTAAAAAAATGGTGTAAAATGGTGGTTGAGCGGAGTACCCCGCGGGTACACTGGCGAAGGGAGCATATGCACGATGGCTTCAACTACGCTCAGCCACCGAAAGGCCAAACACCCTTTTACCCAATCCTAGCCAGACCGCCCAGATACGGACGCAAAACTTCCGGCACAGTCACCGAGCCGTCAGTATTTTGATAGTTTTCCAAGATCGCGGCCAGAGTGCGCCCGACCGCCAGTCCGGAGCCGTTGAGCGTGTGCGCAAATTCCGGTTTGGCGTTTGGCGCGCGGCGGAAACGGATATTCGCGCGGCGGGCTTGATAATCTTTATAATTGGAACAGGAGGAAATTTCCCGATAGGTGTTCTGCGCGGGAAACCAGACTTCCAGATCATAAGTCTTGCTGGACGAAAAACCCAGATCACCGGCGGAGAGCGCGACCACGCGGTACGGCAGTTTTAACAGCCGCAAAATCTGCTCGGCGTCCGCGGTCAATTTTTCCAGCTCGGCCATAGAGTCTTCAGGCAGTGTAAATTTGACCAGCTCAACTTTGTTGAATTGATGCTGGCGGATGATCCCGCGTGTATCTTTGCCGTAAGAGCCGGCTTCGCGGCGAAAACACGGCGTGTAAGCGGCGTAGCGGATCGGCAGTCTGGCGGCCTCCAGTATTTCTTCGCGGTGCAGATTGGTCACTGGCACTTCAGCGGTCGGTATCAAATAAAGATCGTCGCCTTTGTCGCAGGCAAATGAATCTTCCCGGAATTTCGGCAGCTGCCCTGTGCCGGTCATGGCCTGACTGTTGACCAGCGCCGGCGGCAATACTTCCTGATAACCGGAGCGGCCATGCGTATCCAGCATCAAGTTGATCAACGCCCTTTCCAGACGGGCGCCGGCGCCGTGATACACCACAAAACGCGCGCCGGAAATCTTAGCGGCCTCATCAAAATTTAAGATACCGAGACGCACGCCGATCTCCTCGTGCGCCAAAACCGCAAAGTCTTTCCGGGCCGGTTCGCCCCAGCGGCGAATTTCCGGATTGTCGGCAGCTGAATGTCCGTCCGGAGTTGTTTCATCCGGTAAATTAGGAATGAACAGCAGTTTCATTTGCTGCTCGGCGACCAGCGCGGCGGCGGCTTTTTCTTTTTGTTTAATTTCGGCCGAGAGGTTTTTATTGGCGGCGATGATCTCCGGCGTGGGTTTGGTTTTAGACGCCGCCTTGAGCCGCGCGCGCAGCTTGTCCAGCTCGGTTTGCGCGGTTTTCCATTTTTGGTCAGCGGCGAGAAAATCGTCCAGCAAAGCCAGATCAAAATTGCGCCGGCGTAAAGCCGCGCGAACCGCCTCGGGATTTTCTCTGATCAATTTTTGCTCCAGCATAAAAACTCCTTATCTTTATAGTTAGAGCGAATATCTTTACCCGCGCGCGCCGTGGCCTCTCACTTAACGTCGCTCCGGCAAAATATTCGCTTCAACTAAACCTATTTTTTGCGTTGGTACACGCCTAATAACTTAAAATAATCGCTGTGTTTTTCGATACTGGCCAGCGCCTGGGCAGTTTTGGCCTGGACATAATGATTGCCGGCAATGTCAATAAAAAAAACATAATCGCCCATGACCACTTTGCTGGGACGGGATTCTATTCTGGTCATATTGATCTTCGCTTTGGCCAGAAAACCCAATATTTCATACAAGCCGCCCGGCCTGTCTTTTTTACAGGAAAAAACAAAAGCGGTTATCGCGTCTTTGTCCCGGAGCATTTTTTTTTCTTTAGATAGCACCACAAAGCGCGTGACATTATCTTTGTAATCAGCAATATCGCGGACTAATATTTTCAAGCCGTATTTGCGCGCGGCCTCGCGCGAGCCGATCGCGGCGCGGCAAGGCTGTTTTTTTTCTTTGACATTAAGCACGGCCTGCGCGGTGCTTTTGGCCAGCAAAATTTTGGCGCCCGGCAGTCTGGCAAAAAGAAAATCGCGGCATTGCTCCAGAGCCTGCGTATGCGAAATTATTTCCCTGATCTCGGCCAGCCGCGCCCGCGGCAGAGCCAGCAGCTGATGTTTGACGGAGATATCGATCTCGTCAATGATAAACACGAAGTTTCTTTTATTGGCCAGTTTGTCCAGCGTAGCGCTGACACTGCCCTCGATAGTGTTTTCCATCGGCACAATGCCGTATTTGTATTTGCCGGTATTAACGCTGTGAATAACTTCCGAGATGGTATTCAGCGGGACTGCTTCAATTTTTCTCCCCTGCCGGCGCAAATATTTTTCCACAGCCTGACTGCAATAAGTGCCTTTAGGCCCTAGATAGGCGATCTGCTCAGACATCTTTACCCCTTAAACACCACTAATTCAATTTTGGACTCGTTGAGCATCTGCACGGCCAGATCGTCGGGATAAAAATTTTTGAAAACGATGCGCCGGATGCCGGCGTTGATGATCATTTTGGTGCAGATGATGCAGGGCATGTGCGTGCAATATAATGTCGCGCCGCGGATCGGCACGCCGTGATAAGCCGCCTGGGTGATCGCGTTTTGCTCGGCATGCGAGCCACGGCACAGTTCATGGCGCTCGCTGGACGGCACTTTCATCTCCTGCCGCAGGCAAACACCCAGCTCCAAACAATTTTGAATGCCGCGCGGCGCGCCATTGTACCCGGTGGTCAAAATATGCTTATCATTGACCAGCACCGCGCCCACCCGCCGGCGCAGACAGGTCGAACGCCTGGCAACCATTTCGGCCAATCCCATAAAATACTCATCCCAGCTCGGCCGCGGCTCCGCCGCCGTATCGTCAGGGAATAAAGTTTGCGCTGTTTTCAGCTCTTCGGTCATCAGCGGCCGCCATACAGGGGAAGCCGCTGGCACAGAGCTTCTACCCGTTTTTTTAATCCGCTTTCCACAGCGGCTTTAATTTTTTCACCCTCGATGCTGGACAAAGCCGCGCAGATAATTTCCGCAACTTCACGCACGTCGTCTTCCAGAAAACCGCGGGTGGTCACCGCCGGCGTGCCGACGCGGATGCCGCTGGTCACAAAAGGCGACTCCGTCTCAAAAGGTATGGTGTTTTTATTGACCGTGATGCCGATCTCGTCAAGGATGTGCTGCGCCAGCTTGCCGGTAATGCCGCTTTTGGTTTTCACATCGACGAGCAGGAGATGATTGTCCGTACCGCCGGAGATCAAACGGAAGCCGTTTTGTTTAAACGTTTCCGCCATTGCCGCGGCATTGCGCAACACTTGTTTTTGATAAACTTTAAATTCCGGCTGGAGCGCCTCACCCAAAGCCACCGCCTTGGCCGCGATCACGTGCATCAGCGGGCCGCCTTGTATGCCCGGAAAAACCGCTTTGTTGAAATTAAATTTCTGCTCCATTTCCGCGCCGCACAGGATCAAGCCGCCGCGCGGACCGCGCAGGGTCTTGTGCGTGGTGGTCGTGGTGACGTGCGCGTAAGGCAGCGGGCTGGGATGCAGGCCGGCGGCCACCAGACCGGCGATATGCGCCATGTCCACGAACAAAAAAGCGCCGACTTGATCGGCGATCGCGCGCATTTTCGGGAAATCAATGATCCGCGGATAAGCCGAAGCGCCGGCCACGATCATTTTCGGTTTTTCCCGGACGGCCAGCTCCTCCAGCGCGGCGTAGTCAATAGTCTCCGTCTCACGCGCCACGCCGTAGGGCACAAACTGATAGTAGGCGCCGGAAAGATTGGCCGGCGAGCCGTGCGTCAAATGTCCGCCGTGCGCCAGATCCATGCCCAGCACTTTGTCGCCGGGCTGGAGCAGCGCGAAATACACGGCGGTATTGGCCTGCGCGCCAGAATGCGGCTGCACATTGACATACTCCGCGCCAAAAAGTTTCTGAGCCCGCTCACGCGCCAGATTTTCCGCTACGTCGACATACTCGCAGCCGCCGTAATAACGTTTGCCCGGATAACCCTCCGCGTATTTATTGGTGAGGCAGGAACCCTGCGCCGCCATGACTTCCGGCGAAGTAAAATTTTCCGAAGCGATCAGCTCGATCTTATCCCGCTGCCGCCGCAGCTCCTGCCCAATCGCCTGATATATTTCCGGATCTTTTTGCGCCAACTGATGCTCTAACAAAGCTGCCATCTAAATCCTCCTCGGAATGTTTTAAAGCAGGGGGATTATATCACGTTGCTAATCAACCGCCA
>JAIRWS010000088.1 GCA_031268855.1 Candidatus Margulisiibacteriota bacterium
GTAGCCGTTACGGTATGCGTGTGCGTAACGCTGGTATTCCCTGTAGTAAATGTTCCTGAAAAGGCATGCCCGTGGCCGGGCAAATTTTCAGCGGTCAAAGTGATGTTCGCCGAAACAGAATCGCTGCCCCCGACGCCGCCAGCCGATGATCCGCCCCGAATAAATTTATCTTTCAGATCCGGCGTCCTCTGTCTGCTGCCGTTGGGCAAAGTTTTTTCTTTTCCGTCGCAGATGTACCAGCCGCCGCGTCCGTCCGTCCAGCCGCCGTCCATCATCAAGATCGCACCCACCGGAAAAAAAGTCAGATCCAATATATCGCTGGCCAGCATTGGCTGGCCCCTAGCTATAGTCATAAATATACCCCCTTGTTTTAAGTGTTCTCTATTATATAACAGAGAAATTAAGTTTGTCAAGTACAATGTAAAAACAATGAAAAAACAAAAAGATTTTTTGCAAACCTTAGGGCGGCGGATCAGAAAAATACGTGAAACCCAGGGGATCAGCCTGAACAAATTTGCTTATGAAAACGATTTTACCAAATCAGGTTTAAGCAAAATCGAAACCGGACAATCCGATCCGCGCGCCACTACCATCAAAAAAATCACACTGGGACTAAATATTTCTTTTAGCGAATTGGTGGAAAATTTATAAAAAGCCACCCCCGCGCGCCGCGGCCAGACTTAAAGCGCGCAGGGATATACAGGCATTTTTTATTTCTTTTTATTTCAACGCCGCATGCGCCGCGGCCAGGATAGCCAGAGGCACGCGGTAAGGAGAGCAGGACACGTAATTCAAACCGATCTTGTGGCAAAACTGCACGGTGTCTGGATCGCCGCCATGCTCGCCGCAAATGCCGATCTTCAGATCCGGACGCACGCGGCGGCCGCTCTCGATGGCGTACTGCATCATGCGGCCGACGCCGGTCTGGTCAAGGGTCTGAAAAGGATCTTTGTCGTAGATCGCCTTGGCCACATACTCCGGCAAAAATTTGCCGCTGTCGTCGCGTGAAAAACCGCAGCCCATCTGCGTCAGGTCATTCGTGCCAAAAGAGAAAAATTCCGCCGCGGAAGCGATCTCGTCAGCGGTCATCGCCGCGCGCGGCACTTCGATCATCGTGCCAATTTTATAAGTCAGCTTGACGCCGGATTCTTTCAGGACTTTTTCGATCACCGCCACGGCGTTGTCCTTGAGGATTTGCAATTCTTTAATATGCCCGATCAGCGGGATCATGATCTCCGGCACAATATTCTGACCGGATTTTTTGATCGCCGCGGCCGCTTTGATGATCGCCTCGACCTGCATGTCAAAAATCTCTGGATACGTGATACCCAGACGGCAGCCGCGGTGGCCGAGCATCGGGTTAAATTCATGCAGCTGCTTGATCTTGAAATTGAGCTGCTCCACGCTGACCCGCATTTCCTGCGACAGCTCTTCGACTTCTACTTCTTTGGTCGGCAGGAACTCATGCAGCGGCGGATCGAGCAGGCGGATCGTCACAGGCAGGCCGTTCATTGTCCGGAAAAGCCCTGTAAAATCCTCGATCTGCATCGGCAAAAGTTTGGCCAGCGCTTTCTGGCGGCCGGCCACGTCTTCCGCCAGGATCATCTCGCGCACCGCCTTGATCCGGTCGCCGCCGAAAAACATGTGCTCGGTGCGGCACAGGCCGATACCTTCCGCGCCGAAAGCCAGCGCGTCGGACGCTTGATCCGGCTGATCCGCATTGGCGCGCACGCCAAGTTTTTTAAGTTTACCGGCCGCGTCCATGATAAATTTATACTGCTGATAGAGCGCGGATTTTTTCGGGTCGAGAGATTTTTCGATCAGCACCTGCAAAATTTCCGACGGCTTGGTCTTGACCTGCCCGGCGATAACCTCGCCGGTAAAACCGTCCAGCGAAATATAATCGCCCTGCCGGACTGTCCGACCGTTGACCGTCATTAATTTATTGGCATAATCGATATTCAACGCGCCGCAGCCCGCGATGCAGACGCGGCCAAGCTGACGGGCGACCACCGCGGCGTGCGAAGTTGCGCCGCCCTGCGCGGTCAAAATACCCTCGGCAATAACCATGCCTTTGATGTCTTCCGGCGTGGTCTCGATACGCACCAGCACTACTTTTTCTTTATTATTCTGCGCGGCGGCTATCGCTTCCGGCGCGCTGAAGTAGATCTTGCCGCAGGCCGCGCCCGGGCCGGCATTGAGGCCGCGCGCCAAAACCCGTCCGGCGTTCAGCGCCGCTTCTTTGTCCGCGCGGTCGAAGATCGGCCGCAGTAATTCATTTAACTGCTCCGGCAGGACGCGCGAGACGGCGGTCTTTTCGTCGATCAGTTTTTCTTTGAGCATATCGCAAGCGCAGCGCACCGCCGCAAAACCGGTGCGTTTACCGTTGCGAGTCTGCAGCATGTACAGACTGTTTTCCTGAATTGTAAACTCCATATCCTGCATGTCTTTGTAGTGTTTTTCGAGCATATTTTTGTAGCTCAAAAGTTTTTTGTACGTCACCGGCATGACCTCTTCCAGTGACGGAAATTTAGCCTGGCGTTCGGACTCGGCAATGCCGTTGGCGGCGGCCCATTCGCGCGAAGCCTCGAGGGAAATTTTCTGCGGCGTGCGGATACCGGCCACCACGTCCTCGCCCTGCGCGTTGATCAGGAACTCGCCGTAAAATTTGTTCTCGCCGGCCGCCGGATTGCGTGAAAAACACACGCCAGTCGCCGAAGTATTACCCATATTACCGAAGACCATCGCCTGCACATTGACCGCCGTACCGAGCAGACCCTTGATATTGTATTTCTGGCGGTAAAAAATCGCGCGTTCATTATTCCAGCTGCCAAACACCGCTTTGATCGCCGCCCAGAGCTGGATTTTCGGCTCCTGCGGAAAATCCGCGCCTTTGGTCTTTTTATAGATAGCTTTATAAACGCCGACCAGTTTTTCTAGATCCTCGGCGGCCAAATCAGTATCCTTCACGTCTTTTTTCTCTTTGCCGATCTTATCCGCGATACTGTGCTTGGCTTCGGTCAGCGCGTGCTCAAAAAGATGTTTGTCAACATCCATCGCCACATCGGAAAACATTTGAATAAAACGGCGGTAAGAATCCCAGGCAAAACGCGGATTGTTAGTTTTCCTGATTAAGGCCACGACGACTTTGTCATTAATGCCAAGATTGAGAATAGTGTCCATCATGCCCGGCATGGACTCTTTCGCGCCGGAACGCACGGAAACCAGCAGCGGATCTTTTTCATCGCCGAGTTTCCGGCCCATCGCTTTTTCCAGCTTGGCAATATTGGCGTTAACGTCTTTTTCCAGGCCCGCCGGAAACTGTCGGCCATTTTCGTAAAACTGAGCGCACATCTCGGTCGTGAGCGTGAAACCAGCCGGCACCGCCACGCCGCTATTGGTCATTTCCGCCAGACCGGCGCCTTTGCCGCCCAGAATATCCTTCATTGTTCCGTTACCTTCGGCCTTACCGTTGCCAAAAAAATAAACCTTCTGATATTTTGTTTTCGCCGCGGCTTTTTTGACCGGCCTGACCGTTTTTTTCGCGGTCTTTACTCCTGATCTTGTTCCCTTTATTTTCTTTGCTGATTTTACTGCCATTGGGATATTCCTCCTAAAATTTTTGCGCCCAAAACGTTGAGGATATTAACGTAAAAACCGCGTTTCGTAAAGTTTGAAGCAGCCGGTTTTTAGCCTTATAATAAAGTATGTTCTGCCTGCGTGTTTTACTGATAAGTCTGGCTGTGCTGGCTCTATCCGGCTGTCAGCCGACTGCCGCGCCGGAAATTTCTCTGCCGCCGCTGACGCTCTCCCAGCCGCAAAAGATCAGCGAATTGGACAAAAATTACAAGCGTCACGCCAAAGCTCAAACTCTCGTGCAGATCCGCGGCAAAATTATTTACCAGAGTAAAACGACCGGCGGTTGGGCTTTTGTGGAAGACGACACCGGTCTGGTACTGCTCGATTTTGAGGCGACCTCGCCCAACTTTACCCTGCCGCCCCAACAGCTCGGCCAAACACTGACCGCCGAAGGCCGTGTTTCACTCGATGAAAGCGTTATCAATGAATATCTACTGATACCACTAAGCTATAAAATTGAGTAATATCGCTTGCTGCCTGAGGTTTAATTTTTTGTAATTTTTCCCGATATATACCGAGCAGCGTGGTAAGATTCCGCTCTATTGCTTCCTGCATTTCGTTAGTCCAAAAGCAATGGAAAGACACTTCGCCGCGCAAAAACAGGAGCCGCTCATCGATCTTGCGGTATAAATCGTTTTTTTCCGCTGAAGTTTTCAGTGTTTGTTCATACCGCACGGCAGCCTGCTGGAATTTATTGATAATCCCCAAAAATAATTTAGCGCTCTCCCAGCTCAAATCCGGATCGCCAGCATAACAAGCCAAAAAAACAAAACCCTGCTCTACATCATAACACACCTTGTCGTCGGCAAAATCAACGATCAAACTCCGGGCGTCTATATTATATATATCCGCCAGCAGCTTCCGCCAATGCGCGTCTGAAATGTCTTGAAAATCTTCCCAGCTTAGCTCGGCCAGCTTCTTGCCCTGACCTTTCAAAGGGTAAGCATAAGGCCGCGGCAATTCAGAGTATTCCCAAAGTTTGGCAGATAACCATTTCATAACGGTAATATATCGTCAGGAGAAAAAAATTGTTGCAATTTTTTTGCCGGCCTGCGGCGGC
>JAIRWS010000089.1 GCA_031268855.1 Candidatus Margulisiibacteriota bacterium
TGCGCAAATCTACGCACGGTCTTAGATAGTAAGAATCCGGACGCGCTAAATACTTTGAGTCTGCTGGTCTCGTATGTGGACATAATAGACGCTGAAAAATTTATTACACCTTTATTAAAGCCAAATCTATCAATAGAAGATATACGCTCAATTGTTGGAGAGCAACTAGCTGACCATATAGTCGAGCATGTTACAGAAAATACCAATGAGGGTTTTCCACTGGACAAAGCCCAGCAATTGCTGGAGTCTGCCAAAAACTTTTCTAAAAATAGCCCTAAGTATATAAAAGCACAGATTATTCTGAATATTATTTTAGAAAAAGGTTTTAAGCCACCTTTTAATCCGGCGCAAAAACGAGCGATTGACGATATATATGAAGCTTACACAAATCCCAATCTGTCCAAGGCAGAAAGAAAAAGCATTATTGCGAATGCTGCAAAACAATTCGGACTTACTGACGCTGATTTTGCGGAATTAGAGGGGCGGATTGGTGTTGCCATAGAGACTATGCCCGAAGAAGATAAGGAAATATATGGACAGCAAATAAGAGACACTGAAGGGATAGCTAAGCAAAATCAAGAAGTTTATCAAAACATGGGCTGGAACAAAGCCGCTGCCGCCGCAGGCGCGTTGGCCGACACCTGTAGAAATGTCATAAACTCGCTCAATACCAATCAGAGAAATGCCGACAATGTCCAGCGTGCTGCCGCCGGTCTAGACGCTACATCTAGTGTAAATGCCCCCCCCCCTACGCCAGATATGGTGTCTGGCACGTTCACCGCCTCGCAGCTTAGCGTTGGGGATGTACAGAGCAGACTGGAAGCCGCGCGTAAAGAACTGGGCGACACTATCGAACAAATAGACGCCGAGCAGATCGAAAAGAATATCGAGAGTAACAAAAATTTTGAGAAAGAGCTATCCGCCGCAGCGGAGGCCAGGCTTGCCGAGGCGGAAACAATACTCACGGTAGCGTCCGGCAATCCCAGGCTGCTGGAACTCGCCACCAGACTGATAGACTCCGCCGCGCAATCCACTGCCGTCATAAAAGAAATAGCGAATTCGCCCGATATACGGGAACTGGATAAGCAGATCACCGTCACGCCGAATGGAACTAAAAAAACAGAACAGCAAACGCGGCGCAATGAGGTCGTTCAGGCCAAAGTGCGGCAGACCCTGGCCGTACAAGCCGAGGCCATGCAGGAGATCAGCAGAATACTTAATGATACTCTGGGCAATGATCCCAATGCGGAGATCCTCAAGTCCGGCCTTTTCGGTTATTCCAAAGATGTTCTTATCATCTCCCAGCTGGCCATGACTATCAAAGGCCGGATAGAGGAATTACAAAACATCGCTAAAACTATCGAGGATAGCTCCAGTCAGGAATGGAAAAACCTGCAAAAAACCATAGAGACAATGGCAACCGATTATAGAGAATTTGAAAGGGCTATTAAGAATTATCAAATGAAAATAGAGGAAGGCAGGGTATCTAAAAAAGTCAAGGAAGATATGGAAGATATTGAATTTGACCTGCCCGCCGACATTGGTCACCGGAACAATATTCCCAGCAGACTTATCCGCGAGGCCATTAATGATCTAAATAAATCCCTCGGCCTGAACGAACTGGGCTTCCGGGAGAATGTGCTGGAAGACCTACCCGAGGAAATAAGGGCGCAGGTCGAGAATGAAGAACATCTGCCGGAAATTCTCCAGCAAATGGCGCAAAATAATCCAGAAAAACTAATCCAGCTGGCCATGGGTTTTAACGGACTCAATGAAAAAGAAAAATCCGCTGTCCTTAAAGCTCTGGAGCACATGGATCCGCTCCAGCTGATGGCTCTGTACCAGAGCTATAAGAGCGTCCTGCCGGAAGCCGTGAAAAATAAGATAGAGCAGATCCTCGGCGACAAGTTAGCAAAAGACCAGGAACAACCGGAGCTGGTCACGGCGTAAACCAAGAACTATCAGGGGGATAAAAATATGACGGCAGACCTTACGCAAGAGCTAGAATTGACACTAGAAATGCTCTCGCTCTCCCGCTTGAAACCGGAAGATATTCTGGACGCGGCATCCCCGGCAGCCAAAAAACTTTATCTCGATGATATGCGCTCGCGGATAGAGAAATATCCTGTGTCATCTCTGGTCAAAGTCCTCTGCAATCCAAAGACACCTCCTGATATCCGCGCTATCGCGGGAAAACGTTTCGCCGAGCTGTCCGCGGATAAGGATAATTTACCAATGCTCAAGGACAGCCTGTATTCTTTCGGCCGGGAATATATGAACGAGCTAAAAGAGAAAAACCCCGAAGGCTATGCGCAATGCGCGGAGCAATTTAACGAAGTTCTGGAGCCGGGTTCATGAATATTCTCGGCGGCTGGTTCGAGCTGGAAAACTCTTTTCGTTTGCTGGTATCCGCCGATACTATTCCGGCAGACCTTAAGGCCGCCGCCGAAAGCATTATAAAAGAAATGTCTTTGGCCAATTTGCTTGTTAATTTGCCAGCGCCGACCACGCCGCCTGTCTTGAAAGAGTTGATCCTGCGCGACGACCGTGTTTATTCCATCCTCTTGTACAGTTCGCTCTGGCTTGCCGATATCTTGCCGGGGTTAAATACGGAACAATTGCTCTCGCTGTCCTGCGCGGATTTTGCCCCGCGCTGGGTCTCTAAGGCCGCTGAAAAACGTTTCACCGCAATTACCAGCTCCTCCGCCGGCATTTCCACCCGCAGACGCAAACACAGAAAATCCGAAAATTAAAATGTGAAACATGGAGTATGTCGGTCGGTGAGCGGAGTATCCTGCGGATACGCTGGCGAACCGATCGAAGCAAGTGAATACGCTACATATGGTGTGTTTCCACCGTGAAACATTTTGTTCCACGGGATGAGGGTAAAATACTTGCCGCGCTTTATTCGTCTATTTCACGAAAAATATCTTCCAGGTCATCCGCGCCAAACCCCAGTAGAGCGCAGATTTTCTCCGCTTTCAGGATCTTTTCGCTCCGAGGGCGGATGAATAATTCGCGGCCTTTTTGCTCCAGACGCACGTGGTCTCCAAGGCGGTATTGGTTTATCCGGCCTTTTTTGTTCTGTTTTTCCAGTATTCTGTCCGGCCAGTCCTCCGGCAAAAACCGCTCGGCGGACAGGACAACACGGAAATAATACTCAGGCGCGGCCGCGCCGAAAATCGCTTTAGTTACCCTTAACTCCGGCGGCAAATACTGATTAAAAAGCGCGGGCAAAGTTTCGGCGTCAACCGGCTGTGTCAAATAAATTTCCAGCGCTTCCGCGCGGCTGACGCAGCCGACCGGCAGCGGATAGGGCAAAGCGTAACGCGGATGCGGATTGAAACCCTGAGTGTAGGCGACCGGCAGCCGCGTTTTTTGCAGGACACGGCCGAAAAGACGCAGCAAATCCAAGTGCGCTAAAAAAATCAGCAGGCCGTCTTTCTGAAAGAGCAGCGCATATTTATATTTCAGCTCATTCACAACTGCCAGTATTTGAGGCGGCGTTTGGCTAATTCCGGCAGGACGCCAAACCGCAGCGCCTTCTGCCAGAAACGCAGAGCTTGAGGAATATTTTCTTTTTCATAATAAAGATCGCCCAGATTGAGCTGCGTCAAATACATCGTGTTGTCCAGCGACAGCGCGATCTCCAGATTTTCCTGCGCCTTGTCCGGCTCGCCAACCAGCAAATAATAAACGCCCAAATTAGCGTAAATAATGCAGACGCGCGGATTTAATTCTCTGGCCTGCTCCAGATATTTTTTGGCCTCGTCAAGTTTATTGTTGAGCAGAGCCAGCACGGCTTTGTTATTGTGGACGATCGTAAACCGCGGGTCCATTTGCTCGGCCAGCAGCAGGTCTTCCGCGGCCTGCCCGACACGCCCGCAGAGCGCCAATTCTACGGCCTGATTATTGTGCTCCATGCTGAAAGACATGTCGATATTTTTATTTTTAAAACGCTTGGCGTATTCTTCCGACTCATTGTTTTTCGCCCAGCTGCAAATGAGGCGTTTCGCGCCGGGCTCGGCCAGCGCCGCCGCCAAAGCCTTGCCGCGGACTTCCACCCAGGAAAAACTTTTGATTTTCTCCGCGCGCTGCGCCACGTTCTCGTAATTTAATTCCAGCAGTTGTATCTCCTCGTAAAACCGCAGAGCTTCCTGCTGCTGCCCCAGCGCCTCATGCGCCAGACCAGCATAAAAGAGCAGTTTCAAACGTTCGCGGCGGTTATTCTCCGGAGTTTTGGCCAGCGCTTTTTTAAACTGCGCGGCGGCCAGATCGTACCGCCCCATTTCTTTATAACAAAGCCCTTGATAACGGTGCGCTGCGGCCTGCCGTTCGGCGTCACGGACGACAATTTGAAATTCGCTGACGGCTTCGGTCAAGGAGCCGCGGTGAAAATATTGTTTACCCAGCTCAAAATGCGCTGAATATTTCCAGCGATCTTTGGCCGCTTGTTTAGCCAGCTCGGCGATCTTACGATCCAAAGTCAAAATCTCCGCCTCCTGATAATACTGGTGGATCAGCTTATTGCCGGGATCGGCGGCCAGAGCCGCGCGCAGAGACACCACGGCATCTTCCAGTTCGCCCAGCTCCAGCTGCGCGCGCCCCAGCACCAGACGCGCGCCGGCATTTTGGGCATCGATCGCCAGCAGCGCTTCGGCCTCTGTTTTGGCGCGGCGGTAATTATTTTTGGCAAAAGCGGCTTTGGCCAAAATCTCCCGCGCGGCAATCACTTGCGGATGGGCGCGCAAAACACCTTTGGCTTTTTCCACAATGTCAGCGGTGCGTTCCGGCAGCAGATCGATCACGCGGCTGTAATAATAAAAGGCTCTGGCAAAATCTTTTTGATAAGCACAGATCAGCGCCAGCGTGTCCAGCGCCATAAACTGCCGCGGCTCGAGCTTGATAATTTCCCGTAATTCCGCAGCCACCTGATCGTAATATCTGGGCGAGAGATTGACGAGCTTAAACAGCGCGCTGACCGCCTCAGAATAATTTTTTTGGATTTTATAAACGCGCGCCTGCAAAAATTTCGCGTTTGGATAATCTTCGTAAACCGCCAAAAAAGTTTTTTTCAGCGTGGTCAAAACATTCCCCGCTTCAGCCGGAGTTTCCGCGAGTATCTCCTCGTAGACTTCCAACGCCTTGTCCGGCTCTTTATTTTTGATCTGCAGCTCGGCCAGTAAAAAACGCAGCTCAGCCGACATGCCTTTTTTACCGCGCAGCAGTTCCAGCCGGTCGATCACGGCCTGCGCTTGCTGCTGGGAAAGTTCGCGGTATAGTTCAGCCGCCCGCGTATAATTGCGGTCTTGAAGATGCAATTCGGTCAGGATATTCAGCATTTCCGGAGTCCCCCTTTCTCCGCTCTGCAAACAATTTTCGTACAGGGCGATCGCCGTTTTTGGCTGGCCCTGCTGCAAGTATAACCCCGAAAGAGTTTTTAGCAAAGAATAATTTTGCGGATTGTGTTCGGCAGCCTTAGCCAGCAGCGGTGTCAGCAGCGGATTTTGTTTGTAGGCATAGCCCAGTTTTAGCAACAGGTCGATCACCTGCGGATCGGTCGGCGCCAGGTCTAAATATTCGTCGATCTCATCCAGCAGATCAAAAGGATTGTCCGCGGCCAGATACAATTTGATCATCGCCTTGTGCAGCTCGGCGCGCAGCCGCGGATTTTCCTGCTGCGCTTTTAAGTATTTAAGAATAATGTCCGGCGCTAAAGTTTTGTTGTATTTGATCAGCTGTTCGTCGCAGACCGCGGCCTGCAAAAAATAATTTTGGGCAAAATACCTGGCCGCGTTTTCCCGCAAAGCCTGCAATTCGCGCCAGTCTGTTGTCATGCGTTTCCCCTATCTGGTTTTGTTTTGCCAGCTTATTATACCAGCCGCCAGCGCGCCGTAAATCAAGTTGGGCGACCAGGCCGACCAAAATGGCGAAATGTAACCACCGCGTCCCCAGGCACGGAAAAAAGCCAGCAGGAAAAAATAAAAACCGACAGAAAGCAGCGCCAGCAGAACCGCTTTAATAATGCTCCAAATATCGCGGCTGCCGCTCAAGAACAAAAGCAAAAGCGCCGTGCCGACCAGCGCAAAAATCAAACAAGCCGCCGGCATAGAAAATTTCAAATAATAGGCGGTCTGGAGCAGACCGGTCGCCGCGCCGCTGTTTTTTAACTCCTGGATCCGGCCGCGCAGTTCGCGGGTCGACATTGCCGCCGGAGTTTTTTGCGCTTTATAATAATTATAAAAACTTTTATCGATATTGATCTTCAGCTCGGCAAAATCGCTTTGATAAGCCAGCGCGCCGCGTTCGTCATATTTATGCACGAAGCCGTCTTCCAGCAGCCACTGGTTCCCGTCCCAGCGCGCGCGTTTGGCCGTGATGACGCGGGGAAATTCGCCGGTCAGCTCATACACCGCTACATCTTCCATGACATCGGTCTGCTTGTCGATGCGGCGGATAAAAAAATAGCGCGCTTCGGATTCTTTAAAAAAAGTGTTCTCCAAAATATCCGGCAGCGGTTTTTTCAAAACGACCCTGTCGATCAGCTGGTTGGCCACACCGTTGGCCCAGGGCGTCAGCAGATCGTTATTGGCAAAAGACAAAAAGGCCGCCAAAATCCCAGCCGCCACAAACGGAACCACAATGCGCAGCAGCGAGAAACCGCCGGCGCGCAGGACGGTGATTTCCGAAGCGGTGATCATGCGGATCAAGGCCATCGCCGTCGCAAACAAAACGGCCATCGGGAAAAACAGCACCATGATCTCCGGGATTTTAAAAATCAAAATCTTAAAAACGATCTGGAACGGCACATTGTTATTGACGAAAAGATCGATAAAACTAAAAACCAGATCGATCGTGCCGATGATGATCAAAGCGGCCATGCCCAGTAAGAAAAGGCTGACCACTTCGCTGACGACATAACGGTCGATCAGCTTAAATCTGCCGATTGCCCCCAGCCGCAGCATTGGTTTTTAGTATTCTTCCAGACGCATCCGGCGGTGGTTTTGGCGTTCTCTTTCACGCTGTTCTTTTTTACGCAGCTCGGAAGGTTTTTCATACACTTCCCGCTCGCGCAAATCCTGCAAAATATTTTCGTCTTTCACCTGTCTTTTGAACCGACGCAAAACTTTTTCGATATCTTCATTATCTCTCGCTTCCGCGTAAGCCATAAAACCTCCTTAATGTAATATAAATAGAAAACACCCTGTGCAATTTTAGCGCATTTTGACAAAATTGTAAAATTTGAGAATATCCGCTATTCATGGCGGCCAAAATTATTTGCCGCCAGCAACTAATTCGTAAGACCGGTCGATCTGTTCTTTCAGCAGGCCAAGAGCCAGACCTTTTTTAGCGTAATACCAAGAATTCCAGTGTTCTTTGTTGGAATAATATCCCGCCGTCACGAAATCTGGAAACGCCGCGCGCAGTTCCAAATTTACACAAGGGTCATTTTTTAAGTTAATGATGTTATTGCCAGCCTTGTCTTGGCCGGCAAAAGCAAACATCTTACCTTTGACTTTGACAACGTCAGCCTGCCACGCTGCTTTATATTCATATTCCACGCCGTCTTTGGCTTTGGCGTAATTGAGCAGTTGTTTGAGTGTCATGTATTAACCTCTTGTTTATCTAAACTCGTCATTTCTCCGACCTTGTCACTTCGGCGGCTTCGCCGCCTTGTGACCGACAGCGGCCTCAAGCCACGGAGGAAGTGCTGCTGGCTCCCACGGCGCATACTTCGTCTGCTTGTGGGTCTCACTTCACGTCGCGCCTACGGCGCTTGTGAAGTTCGACGCGCTTAACTTCGCGGCCACGCCGCTTGTGAGTTTCATGTCGAACCTTACAAGTGGCTACGTTTATATCACTTGTTATTTCTTCGACCTTGTCACTTCGGCGGCTTCGCCGCCTTGTGGCTTCGTTTCGTGTCATAAACTCGTAACTTCGCCCGCTACGCGGGCTTGTTGCTCTCGCTTAACTTCGCGGCCACGCCGCTTGTTAAGCTCGAGTGGAGATAAGGGGAGTCGAACCCCTGACCTATTGATTGCGAACCAATCGCTCTACCAGCTGAGCTATATCCCCACAAACCGCGGCCATTTTAGCATAAGAAATACTTTTTTTCTTACCCGGGCGGCCAGCCGAGAGCGCGTCCGGCCAGGATGTGAAAATGCAGATGCGGCACGGTTTGGCCGGCATCCGCGCCGGTATTGACCACTATTCTATAACTGGTAATATTTTTTTCTTTGGCCAATTTTTGAATAACCCGCGCGCAAGCCAGGATCTGTTCCGGCGCGGCCTGTGTGAGATTTTCCACGTGGATTTTGGGCAGCGCCAGCCAGTGGATCGGCGCCTGCGGGTTGGTGTCCGCCAGAACCAGCGTGTCCGCGTCCTCATAAACCGGCTGCGCCGGTATCTCTTTGTTAATGATCTGGCAAAAAATACACATATAACTCCTTTACTTTAATTTATTTGTATCTTGCGAGAAAAATACCTTTACCGCCACGGACACGGCATAGCGCTGAAGGTTACGTCCGCTTCGGGCAAGATATTCTCGCCGCAAAAAAAGTCACCTCGCCAAACACACCGCATAAGCCGTCCTGTCCGTATGCGACAAAGACAGCTCAAAAGCGGAAATGTTTTTTTCTTTGGCCAGAGCCAGCGCTCTATCGTGTAGAACGACCGCCGGTTTGCCTTTAGCGTCATTCACGACTTCGATACTGGTCAAATTTTCGCCCAACGCTATGCCTACGCCGAGCGCCTTGCCGACCGACTCTTTGGCCGCAAAACGCGCCGCCAGAGATTCGTACTTATACTTGCCGTTGCTTGTGCAATAAGCCAGCTCTGCCGGCGTAAAAACTTTTTGCAAAAATCTCCGGCCGCTCGCGGAATTCACCAGTTTTTTAACGCGCGCCACTTCGACAGCGTCCAGTCCCAGCATTTTAATTCTCCGTTAAAGCAAAAAATTTCCGCGCATTGCGGTCGGTCGCTTTTTCTACTTCCGCCAGAGATATATTTTTAAGCTCCGCAATTTTTTCCGCCACCAGCCGCGCATAGGCCGGCTCGCAGGGCTTGCCGCGATGCGGCGCTGGCGCCATGAAAGGACAATCCGTTTCCAGCATTATCCTATCCAGCGGCGTGAAAGCCACCGCTTCCTGCCCCTGTCGATTTTTCGGAAAAGTGATATTGCCGGTAAAAGACACCAGCCAGCCCAGATCCAGGATCCGGCGCGTGAAATCCTGACCGCGTCCGTAGCAATGGAAAACCACGCGGGGACATTTGTAGTATTTTAGTATCTCGTAAACATCGGCGTCGGACTCGCGGTTATGCACAATGATCGGTTTATCATTTTCCAGCGCCAAACGGATCTGCC
This sequence comes from Candidatus Margulisiibacteriota bacterium, assembly GCA_031268855.1. Taxonomy (NCBI): domain Bacteria; kingdom Bacillati; phylum Candidatus Margulisiibacteriota; species Candidatus Margulisiibacteriota bacterium. The sequence goes on from JAIRWS010000089.1 coordinate 9,365, forward strand.
ATTCAAAAACCTGCTTTTGCACTGATGGCGCGACTTGATTTTTGTAATAATCCAGACCGATCTCGCCCAGAGCGACTACTTTTTTCTGCCCCAATAATCGCTCTAATTCACGAAAAACTTGACTATCGTTGTATGCAGCCTCGGCTTCCCGCGGATGAATGCCAACTGCCGCGTAAATGACCTCATTTTGTCTGGCCAGCTCCGCAGACACCTGTGAAGTGGCTATATCAATGCCGACATTGATAATTCTAGTAATACCCTGCTCCGCGGCGCGGCGTATTATTTCGGCTGGAGCTTCTTTGTCCAGCGGGTCCAGGTATAAATGAGCGTGCGTGTCGAACATAGGTTTTTTATGAATTATGCCGCAAATTATAGGCAGTCAATCCGCCGCAGTCGATGATCTCTTTGACCGGGCCAAAATCTTTGAGCGCAAAAGTTTGTCCGTCCGATTTTTTCACGGTCAATTTTTCTAAATCAATTTCCAGCTCTTCTCCGGTTTTAATCCGCGCGGAAACAGCGTCGGCGGTTTCCAGCGGATAAATGCTCCGTCCGCCGTTGATCGAATTGCGGTAATAGATCCGCGCGAAAGAATTAGCGATGACGGCTTTGACGCCAGCCGCGGCCAGAGCGATCGGCGCATGCTCGCGCGAAGAACCGCAGCCGAAATTATTCCGCGCGACAATTATCTGATAAGCGCCCTGATTTTCCGTATCGAGGAACGCGCCATATTTAGGGTCCAGATCACGCATGGCGTTTTGCGCCAGGGTCTGCGGATCCATAGTCGTCAGATAACGCGCTGGAATTATTTGATCGGTGTCAATGTTGTCGCCGACCACGAACGCTTTGCCTTTGATAATATTAGCCATTGTTACTCCTTTGCTGCGCGAATATCAGCCTGTTATATATCCAGTCAACGCGGATCTGGCGGCGGTGAGCGGCGAAGCAAGATAAACTTTGGAATCCACGTGCCCCATGCGGCCGCGAAAATTGCGGTTGGTCGTGGACACAGCGACTTCTCCGGCCGCTAAAATACCGCCGTGATAACCCAAACAGGCATTGCAGCCAGCCGAGACCAGCACGCCGCCCGCGGCCATGAAAATATCATACAGACCGTTTTGAATGATCTGTCTCTGTATCTCCGTGGTCGCCGGCACGATTAACAAACGCACGCCGGCGGCTTTTTTCCGGCCTTTCAAAACCTTGGCCGCCGCGGCAAAATCCTCATATTTGCCGCCCGTGCAGGACCCGATATAAACCTGCGTGACCTTTACATCCGCGCAGTCTTTGGCCGGCGCGACATTGGACGGCAGATAAGGTCTGGCCACCAGCGGCGTTAAATCTTCGGCCTGGTAAATCAGCGTTTTAGCATAATGCGCGTCGGGGTCAGAATACAGCGGCTCAAAATTTTCTTCAGTGCGGGCTTTCACAAAATCAATCGTTTTTTGGTCGGGCGCGATAATGCCGGATTTCGCGCCGCATTCGATCGCCATATTGGTCAAAGTCATGCGCTCGTCAATGGACAAGCTCTCGATAGTCGAGCCGGTCCATTCCATCGCCATGTACAGCGCGCCGTCCACGCCCAGATCACCGATGACGCGCAGGATCAGGTCTTTGGCCATCACACCGTCCGGCAAACTGCCCCGCACTTCTATTTTTATAGTCTCCGGCACGCGGAACCAGAGCTTGCCGGTGGCAAAAACATTGCCCAGCTCGGTAGAGCCGATGCCGGTGGAAAACGCGCCCAGACTGCCGTGCTGACAGGTGTGCGAATCCGCGCCCACGATCACCTGCCCCGGCCGCACAAAACCGCGGTACGGCAGCATCGTGTGGCAAACACCGTAATCACCGGTCTCCACACTGTAAATATTTTTGATCTTTTTCGCGGCGGCAAAATCCAGCAGTTTTCTGACCAGCGTGGCGGTCTGAATATCTTTATTCGGCACGCCATGATCAGGCAGGACAATAATTTTGTCCGGGTCCCAGATCCGCCCGCCAAAATCTTTTTCCACAATATCAATGGCCAGATCGGAAGTCACGTCATGCGCCAGCGCAATATCGACACTGGCAAAAACGACCTCACCCGGCTGGACTGTTTTTTTACCGGCGGCGCGCGCTAAAATTTTTTCGGTGATGGTCAAACCCATAATTGCGGCATTATAGCCCAATAAAGATTTGCTGCCTAGCGAACGCCCGCCAGCATACTTGCGGCAGGCAAAAAATAAGTTAAACTATCGCTCGATGCGCTTATTTATCACTGCCGATATTCACGGAGCTTATTCGGTCTGGCAAAAACTGCTGAGCCGACTGCAGACGGAGGATGTTTTGGTCATTGCCGGTGATTTTTTTGGCAACCGTTACCCCTACTCCCACAACCCTGACTATCAGCCGGAAAGTCTGCGGCAGGAATATCAGGATCTGCCCAATCTCAAATATTACGTTTACGGCAACTGCGACCGGCCAGAATTTTTCCCCGCGCAAAAATATACGGTGTCTTTTATTTATGAAAACAAAAAAGTTTTGCTGTGTCACGGCGACAGCGCCGTGCCCGCCGGAGATCACGATATTATTATCACCGGCCATTCGCACATCGCCGCGCTCGAAACTTACGGCCAAAAACTTTACATCAATCCGGGCTCGCCTTTTCGGCCGCGCAGCGGCCGGCCAAGCTACGCCGTCTACCAAAACGGCCAAGCGAAGATCCTGGAATTATGAGCCGCCGCGCCGCTAATCCAGGCAGGAGAGCAGTTCAGAAATTTTTACATCTACAAAAAAAGTGTTAAAATATTTGCAACACTTGAGAATTAGTTACGATATATCTGTGGTGTTAAATTATTAGTGTACAGAAAAACAAAAATATTTAGGAGAATAAACATGCAGACCAAAGTTATGAGTTTCAGAGCAAAAATGGCTGAAAGGAATTATGGCAGTCTATACCATAAATACATAACGCGAGCTCCGTCCGAAGTGTCCTCAAGCAACTACGCAAAATATGTCAGGCGAGGCATAGAAAAAGATGTTCGGTTGCTTGGCGAAGTAGATAGGGATAGATTGACCTACGCTGATTATGCAGATTTGGCGTTGACTGCTCTAGAAAGACACGGTTTCGTGACCTGGCAATATATTCATAACGTCGCGCTGGAAGACATACGCGAGCCAAATACAAATGAGAATGTTTATACACTAGGAGCTTCACCGGAAATAACACGCACTCCAAATCAGTATACAGACGAACAAAAACTTAGCTATATGATCGAGAATGATATTTTTAAACTTTTGGGCGAGGCTTGGAAAAGAAAACATCCAAATTATACATCCGTTTTGAGCAGTGATCCATTTCATACAGCAGATTATTGGGAAATCACCGACACAGAATTAACAGAAAGAGTGGCCGCGCGTATTAATGAAAATCCTCTGGATTTGGAATACGTGAGAGGCTGCGGACACAGGCTCTCGTCTGATAAATACGGCTTGATAGTCGGCGCTGCCTTAAGGCAGAACGATCTGACTTTATTGTTTCATATTATTAACTATGGCCAGATCGAATACTTTAAAAGCGGCCACTACAGCGTTAGCCCAGACAGAACTTATAAAGAGCACTTAGAGAATTGGAAGGCTTTAGATATATTGCCAATACTACAGGAACAAAGCCGGACAGCAAGCAATCAAGAAACAAATTCATCCATAAGGGTAAATACTCTTCAGCGTTTTAGGCAATGGATAAACAGGCCTTGACTTATTACGGCCTGTTTTTCGCAGAGGCTGCAAATTTAGCTGTACAAAAAACGTGGCAGGCTTTATACTAGTAATTAATTGTGGACAGTGATACAGAATCATTCAGCGGTTTGAAATTAAATCCCCTGTTGTTAAAAACCGTAAACGACAACAACTGGCTGACGCCGACGCCGATACAGGCGCGCGCCATACCGCCAGCCATGCAGGGCAAGGATATTCTCGGCATTGCCCAGACCGGCACCGGCAAAACGCTGGCTTTTGGTCTGCCGATAGTGAACGCCTTGCTCGGCTCTGACGGCAATGCCCTAACACTCGTGCCGACGCGCGAGTTGGCGCAGCAAGTGGCGGAGACGTTGCAAATAATCTGCCAGCCCTTCCGTATGCACACCTGCCTTTTGATCGGCGGCGCATCAATGAATCTGCAGATCCAAAATCTGCGCAAACAGCCGCGCCTGGTCATCGCCACGCCCGGCCGCTTGATCGACCATTTGCAGCAAGGCACGATCCGTCTGCATAATGTGAAATTTTTAGTGCTGGATGAAGCAGACCGAATGCTGGACATGGGTTTCAAGCCGCAAATTGAAAAGATACTGGAAGCCGTGCCGGCGGCCAGACAAACAATGCTTTTTTCCGCCACGATGCCGGCGGAGATCCGGCAGATCACACGCGAATATATGCAGGCGCCAGAAACTATCGAGGTCGCGCCGGCCGGTACAGCCGCGCAGACTGTCGAACAAAGTTTATACGTTGTCAGCCGTGAACAAAAAAAATCCCTGCTCGCCAAACTGCTGGACGAGAGCTCCGGCCCGGTGCTGGTCTTCGTGCGTACCAAACGCATGGCCGCGCAATTGACGAAAATGCTACATAAAACCTACCCGGTCGCGGAGATTCATTCTGACCGCAGCCAGTACCAAAGGCAGCAGGCCATTGCCGGTTTTCGTTCCGGCAAATACCGCATTTTGATAGCCACAGATATTGCGGCGCGCGGCATTGACGTCAAAGACATACAGCTGGTCATCAATTACGATATTCCTGACGAAGCGGAAAGCTATATTCACCGCATTGGTCGCACCGGCCGCGCTGGACAAAACGGCAAAGCTGTTTCTATCGCCACGCCAGAGCAGGGACAGCTCGTCCGTGACATTGAGCGTTTGCTAAAAAAATCCATAAATATCGTCAAGCCCGCCGACGGGGAAGTTTTAAAATTCAGCGGCGCCGAAAGACCGGTCAGACCGCGTCAAAGGCCGCGCGGCAATCTGCGCGGCAAAAAAAGTTATAATTTCCAAAAACTGGAAAACTATGAGCGGCCGCCGCAAAAAGAAAAGCGTTTCCCGGCCGCGCGCGACAGCCGCAGGTCAGATAAAGCGCCGGCCAGCAAACCGCTTTATTCGCACGATTCCAGCGACACCGGCAATTTTTTTCAAAAAAAATGGCTGCCCAACAGATCTCACGGCAAGAAACGCTGACCGTTTAGCAATTTTATTTTTTCCGCGCGCGGCAAACTTTTGATCGCTTTTTCCCGTTTGAGCGCCGCGCTTTTAGTGTAACCATCTTCTTGATAAACCAGACGCGCCGGAAGTCTCGCTCTGGTGTATTTAGCGCCCTGTCCGGAATTGTGCGCGGCGAGACGCTCCGCCGCGTGCAAAGCAATACCCGTGTAATAAGTGCTGTCCGCGCACTGCAAAATATACACGGAATACATCAGCGGCCGCCGCGCGCCGCTTCTTCAAAAAGCAGCAGGTCATTTTCCGGCCGCGGCCTCTGCCAGTAATTTGTCCGCTGCGGCAGCTCGAGGCGCAGATCTTCATAAAAATACAGGGCCTTGATGCGCTCATCGATCTGCGGCAGACGCGCCAGCAGCACGGCCAGATAAGCGCGGCTGACCGTTGCGCTACGCGGTGAAAAATCGCCGCTGTCATACAAAGCCGTGTCTGCCAGAGCAGCGACAGCCGGATCCGCCCAGTGCTCGCGGCTGACAATACTGTGCTGGCGGGGCTCGCGCAAAGGCAATCCAAGCAAGCGCGCCAGAGCCAGCGCCAGCTGGCCTTTGGTCAAATGCCCGGCGGGGCGCAACAGGCCGTCAGGAAAACCGATCAAAATTCCATCACTGGAAAGAAGATCCGCCGCGGCAAACGCGCCGCTCCAGGTCTGCGCCCGATCATTATTCTGCAAACGCAGAATAACTTCCGCCATTTCCTGACGGGAAACAGCGCGCCGCGGATTGAAACGCCGCGGATAATCGCCCGGCATTAGACCCAAAGTAGCCACCGCGATAATACTGTCTCTGGCCGGTTCAGTCTGAAGATCGTCAAAGCTGCTCAAACGCAAGATCTTAAATTTATGCATTTGCGGCTGTTCCGGCAAGCCGATGGTCAGCTCGTTCAAACCGACGACCAGATCGATCTGCCGCTCTATTTTTTCACCTGAATATTCTTCACCATTGAGCACGTAGACCGCAGCGTTACGCAGCGTTCCCGACACAGCCAAACGCGACTGAGTGGTAGTCAAATTCGCCGTGGGGTTTTGCAAAATTATCCGTGGTGATAAATCTACTTCAGTCGCAGCGGCTGCCAACGCAGACAAAAACAATAATAATATTAAGAATGATCTTTTCATTTTGACCGGCTTTAAGACCCTGGCGCGCTCCGGCAGTTTCTAATTAGCAAAAAGCTGCTTGAACCAAACAGAAATATTGGCTGGCAAAGTAAATTTTTGGCGAAAAAGCGAAATAATCGTGCCGCCGTAATCGTAGACGTCGGACTTGAGTTTACCTTTGAAAGTTCTTTTTAAATATTCGTCAGCTTCGACTGATAATTTCTCGAAATGGCTACAAATAATGTAAATAGATTTTTGATATCTAGCCACGGCCAGCTTCACGCCTTTGTAGTCCAGCGCCGGTGAAAGCAAAACCACTCCGGCCACCTGCGGGTTGCGCTCGGCCAGCTGCAGAGCCAGATTGGCGCCGAGTCCCTGCCCGATCAAGCCGGTTTGCCCGGGCTTAACATTGAAATTGCGTCCGGCAAAACTCAAAACAGCATTGAGATCGGCCAGCAAAATTTTATAATCTTCCGCGGTAAAAGCACGCCAGCCCAGGCCGTCCTCGTCGATAGATTCGCCGTGCCCGCGCAGATCCACGGACAAAGCGTTAAGGCCTTCTTTTTGCAGATACTTGGCCAGGTCATTCCAATCGCCACGGTTGCGCCCCAGGCCGTGGATCAAAATGACCGCGCTGCTGCCGGTCGTTGGCGCCGGATAATAGGTGCCGATAATGGTCAAGCGGTTAGCCGGTATTTCCACGCGCTGCGGCGCCGGCAGACTGTACTCCACCGCTCCCAGTTGCGCCAGCAATAAAAATCCCCAGATAAGTTTACGCAAGTTTGTATTCCTCCATATCTTCTTCCAGCACGCCATTGGGCAAAAGCAGCAACAGATCATCACGCAGCACGAGCATTCTGCCGTCGAGCCCGCACATCGTGCCGTCCAAAAAAGCCTTGACCCGCTGCTTGATCGCTTCATCGATATACTTAAAATCGACCAGCACAATGTAACCAGCGATAACCTGATCCGCAACAAACTGCTCATCCTCATGAGAGCGCAAAACATGTACCCGGACAGACTTCCGAGACGCCCGCGCCGGAGCTTTCATTATTCAAATTCCGCCTGATAGCCGAGGTCGCGGAAATATTTACGCAATAAATTCACCTGACTGGAAGTCGGGCCGACGCTTTCCGTAGAATCCAGCTGAATGATCACGTCACTGTCCCGGGCAATTATGCGCACCATGACAGCCACCAGCACATAGCGGTCAATAGCCGAGACGGTTTTCCAGCGGCTCTCTTCATATGAATTTAACTGCGGCTGCGTATAAATATTTTCCGTGGCGATATTCGCGCGCTGGCGGACAGTTTCGGTCTGCGCCGGTATGTAAACCTGCCCCATCTCCACACGGTAGGCTCCAGTGCTGTCATTGGCATAGGTCAAATTGTAGCCGTACAAAGCCACAAATTCTTTGAACTGTGGAATAATATTATTGATCTCCGAGTTCTTAATGACCAAACGGCCGTTACAGCCAGTCAAAAATAATACCCCCAGCAGAAGCGCTGCATAAATAAATTTTCGCATACTAATATTATAACATAATCCAGGTTGATTATTCAGCTTTTGAATGTTTTTTGTGGTTACTTTATAACCTCAAAAAGCCTGGCAAAATATACCACAGCCGGCGATCATGTTCGAAAGGCTGGTGATTTTAGAAAACTAATATTTCCCGTTTACACAGCTTAGTTTACACTACCAAACTGGAGCAAGGTGACTAAAACTTATTTTCCGATTATAAGTTTTTGCAGATCTTTTTTACTCGGCAGCACTGTCTGATACTTACTGGCAAAAATTGTTTTGTTGTCCTTTGGCAAGGTTATTTCTACCAAAGCATTGTTTTTATTTCTACAGAGAATTATGCCAATGGTTTTGTTTTCTTCCGGCAGTCGTACAAAACGATCATAATAATTAACGTACATCTGCATTTGTCCTAAATCTTGATGGGTTAATTTTCCAATCTTTAAATCAATCAAGACAAAACATTTTAAGATACGGTTATAGAATACCAGATCAACCCGGAAGTGCTGCTCGTCAAAAGTAAACCGCACCTGCCGGCCAACGAAAGTAAACCCTTTACCAAGCTCCAGTAAAAATTGTTGTAGTTTATCAATAATCTTTTGTTCCAACTCGCTTTCGGAATATCTTGCCTGTTCCGGCAATCCCAAAAACTCTAAAACATAAGGCTCTTTTATTAAATCTTCCGGCTGTGCAACGACCTGCCCTCTATTGGCCAATGCTCTAACGCCTTTTTTATCCTTACTTAAAACCAGCCGTTCATATAATGCGCTATTAAATTAGCGTACAAGCTCGCGCAAACTCCAATTATTATTTAGGCTTTCTATTTCATAGAAGTTACGCTCGTCTACATTGTCGATCCGCATTAACATTATGTAATGCGACCAGCTTAACTGGAATTTTTGCGGTAGAATTTTATCCTTAATAACTAATTTACTGGATTTCGCAGACGCTGTCTGCGAAATTTGCCGTTGCGAATACACAACATAAAAGTAACGCATTTGTTCTAGATTGCGTTCCGAAAATCCTTTACCAAATCTTGAAGTTAATTTTTTAGATAATTCCTTTAATACACTTCTCCCGTATTCCGCTCTCTGTTTTCCTTGTTGTTCGCCTTCAACAATCATTCTGCCTATTTCATAATAGGTATAGACCATGGCTTGATTGATATTCCGTGTAAGAATATGGCGGCTCTGCTCTATAAGTTTGGCAATAGAACCATATAACTTATTGCTGACCAGTTTATATTTAGACATACAGGTATTCTAGCACAGCAGCAAATTTTCCAATCAAACTTCCTGATGTACCTAAATGATCGTTATAATTTAATCTGACAGACTCTTTCAAATCTATTGCCATTGGTGTTTCTATTCGGATT
>JAIRWS010000090.1 GCA_031268855.1 Candidatus Margulisiibacteriota bacterium
ACTCTACCAACTGCGTCGAACTTAACAAGGGCTGAAAGCCCGAAGTTAAGTAAGACCAACAAGCGTAGCGACGTTAGTTAAGCCCGCATAATTTAGATCTAATTTAATTATAGTAGAAAAAATAGATTTTAACATCTCGCTCACAAAGCTAACGGGCTTTTGGCCAGCGCTTTTTTCTCCTGTTCACGCCGCAAAATATCCTGCGCTGCTGCGCCGGCCATAATGTCTCGAGCCAGCTCCAGTAAAAGCAGCTTCTTATTCAGACTGCGTTTTTCCACCACGACTTCCAGCAAAGTTTCCAGCACGCGGCCGACTTCCGCGCCGCGCGGCCCCAGCCCCATGATGTCAATGCCGTCGACTTTGAGATCGGCGATCTCCAGCGAGGCTTTGTCCACATCGAGGTCGTAGCGCAAAAGTTTGTCGATCCAGCGGTTGAGTTTTTTCTCCAAAATCACCGTGCGCACCTCGGGATGCTCGCGCACGACCGCCGCCCAGCGCACCTGCTTGTCCAGTTCATTCAACGCCGGCCAGCCCAGCAAAGCCGCGCCGTTATCCGGCGCGTCGCTCAGGAGCATTTTATTTAATTCCTCAAAGATCCTTTCTTTGGCCGCCAGATCCAAAAAATCCGGCAGACGCGCGGCCACTTCGCGGGCGGTATTTTCTTCCAGCGTGAAATTTTCCGCGGCGGTATTTTTTTCCGGATCAGCTTGAACCGACAGTGTGGCGAGAAAACGCAAAGCCCGCAGGACACGCAGGCCGTCTTCCGTAAAACGCCGCGCCGGATCGCCGACCGTGCGCAAAATTTTGTTCCGTAGATCTTCCAGTCCGTTGAACTCATCGATCAACTCATTGGCGGCCGGACTATAAGCCAGCGCGTTGATCGTAAAATCGCGCCGCGCCACATCCTCACGGATATCTTTGGTATAGACGATCGCGTCAGGATGGCGGCTATCGGAATAACCAGTCTCTTTACGAAAAGTCGTGATCTGATAATGCCCGCCGTTGAAACGCGCCGTGATCGTGCCGTAAGCCTTGCCGGTCGGCAGCGAATCCGGGAAAATTTCCTCGATCTGTTCCGGCAGAGCATCCGTCGCCAGATCAATATCTTTAGCGGAATCACCGCGCAGAATATCGCGCAGCGCGCCGCCGACCACAAAACAGGCGAAATCTTTTTCCGCCAAAACCGCGGCCAGGTCTTTCACGTTTTGCGGGAGATATTCTCCCAATTTTTTCGCTTTTAGAAACACTGGCAACCTCTTTCCTGAATTCTGAAGCCTCGCTTTTTCACCGCTGGCAGGATTTGGCCAGGGGTTCAACGGCAAGATTTTAACATCAATATTTGGTACAATAAAGCCGCCAAATTGTTTTTACCCAAAGGAGAGACAAAATGATCGGCATTATCATGGGCAGTAAATCGGATCTGGAAATAATGAAAGAAGCCACGGAAATTTTGGATAAGCTCGGCGCCGCGTATGAAATGGAGATCGCCAGCGCGCACCGCAATCCCGAAAAGGTCAGCGCGTTTGCGCGGAGCGCGTCCCAAAAATATAAATGTATCATCGCGGGCGCGGGCAAAGCCGCGCATTTGCCGGGTGTTATCGCCGGCCAGACCACGCTGCCGGTCATTGGCGTGCCGATCAAAACTTCCGATCTGGGCGGTTTGGATTCACTGCTCTCTATTGTGCAAATGCCCAAAGGCGTGCCGGTCGCCACGGTTGCGATCAACGGCGCGCAGAACGCCGGCATTCTGGCCGCGCAGATCTGCGCTTTGACCGACGCCAGGCTTGCTCAAGCCGTCGCGGCCTACAAAGAATCCCTCAAAGCCTGATATGCCTTTCAACTGGCTGGACGGACTGATTACGATCATTTTAGCCGTCAATATGTTGTACGGACTGCGCCGCGGACTGCTGCGCAGTTTTTTCGGCGCGCTGGGCGCTTTGTTCGGACTGCTGTTTTGTATTTTCGGCGCGCCGGCCAGCGCGGAACTTTTGCAGGCGTTTAAAATTCCCGGCACGGCGGCTTATATTACCGCGCTGCTGATTATTTTCGTCATAATTTATTTTCTGATCAACGAGATCGGCCGGCACCTGCAGGCTATTATCAAAAACACCGCGCTACAAACGCTCGATCAGGTCTGCGGATTATTCGGTGGCTTGGGCAAGGGAGTTTTGTACACGCTCTTTATCATCTTCCCGCTGTGGAATAATATTTTCCTCTCGCCGGCCATGACCAAAACTTTTCTGGAATCCGCGCTCGTCAACAAAGGCTGGCCGCTGGTGCGTTTCAGCGAGCCGTTGATCCAGGACTTGTTTCACCATGCCGCGGGCAATTGGCAAAAATATCACAGCGCCCTGCCCAAACGCCTGATCGCGCCGCCGCCCGGCCTGCTGGAAACCATCAGCGCGCCGCCGTCTTTACTGCCGGAATATAAAAGTTTAATCTATTACTAATGGAACTCCCGCTGGAAAATCTCGAAAAACTCCGCCAGGAAATCGCTAAAGCTCTGGGCGTGGAAATTCTGCCGGCGCAGGCCGATTATTTGCTGGAATACCGCGCTAAAGACCAGATCAAGGCCGAGGTCTGGAGAGATTTGCTGCTGCTGCTGACTGACAGCCGGCTGCGCGACGCCAGCAATCTGCCGCCGGGGCACAAAATAATTCTGCTGGACACGCTGCGACTCAATCTGATCCGCGCCAATCAGCCGCTGGACCGCGCGCTATTCAAAACGCTCAAAGAAAAACTGTTGCGCAGCAAAGAAATATTTTTGGATATTCAAGATATTTTAAATTATCAAAAAACGCAAAAAGAAAAATACAAAACGGCCAGTCTGCGCAAGTACGGGCCGGTCAAAGGCGGCACATTTAAAAATCAGCTGCGGGAAAATTTCGCGCAGGCTCTGCAGAAAAAAGATTTTGCGGCCGCGCTGGAAATAGTCCTGCAGGTGCGTTTTCGCAAGATCACCGGCATAACCGGCGTGACGCGGGAATACCTCGACCGCGTACAGATCGAACTGTTGACTATCGCCGGAGAGCTGCGGCTGGACACCGCCAAACTCCAAAAAGGGTTTCTCGAAGACCTGGCCAGATTAAATCTGTCCTATGAACTGCCGGACCCGCAAAAACATTTGATTATCCAGCAAACAAATATTATGTTATAATGATTAAAGAAATTATTTTTAGGAGGCTTTATGGCAGAAAAAGCAAAGAAAAATTGGGAACCCAAAATTATTTATGTTTATTTGGTTTGTTTGCTGGCCATGAGCGTAGTGCTTTTTAATTCCGTGCTGCTGCCCTATAAAATCACCGATTTGATTTTCAACACCTCGCCTTACTATATGAATTCCGACACCAAAATAGACCGGCTGCAAACTTTCAACAACAAATTCAAAAACACTCAAATATCTTTCGAGGAATACAATAAAACACTTGATGAGCAAAGAACCAAAAGCCTGCAAAATGAAAAGGTCAAAAAAATAAAAGACCTCATCAACAGCTTGTTAGCCATTGCCATAGCGGCGTTATTTTTCAAATGGCACTGGGTGATGCGCAAAGACTAGGCCGCCGTCAGCACGCGGCTGCCGCCTTTGACGACGGCAATAGTGTGTTCGTATTGCGCGGAAAGCTGGCGGTCTTTGGTCACGACAGTCCAGCGGTCTTTCAGAACTTCGGTTTCCCAGCCTCCGGCGTTGATCATCGGCTCGACGGCAATGACCATACCTTCCTGTAAAACCAGTCCCTTGCCGGCCTGACCATAATGCGGCACGGATGGAGGCTCATGCATTTGCGTCCCGACGCCGTGCCCGACATATTCGCGCACGACAGAAAAACCCAGCGGCTCGACATGCGACTGTATCGCGTGGCCGATATCGCCGATCGTCGCGCCTGGCCGAATGACTTTGATCGCTTTATCCAGAGCCGTGCGCGCGGCGGTACACAACTTTTTGGCCTGCGGCGAAACATTGCCGACCATATAAGTATAACAACTGTCGCCGACATAACCGTCCAGCGTTACGCCAATATCCACGCTGACAATATCGCCGTCTTGAATAATTTTTTGTTTTGAAGGAATGCCGTGCACAACTTCTTCGTTGATCGATACGCACAATGCCCAGTGATAACGCGGCTCGGACTTAAAAGTCGGGAAGAGGCCGTGCTTGTCGCAAAACGCGCAGGCAAAATTTTCCAGATCCATAGTGTTTAATCCGGGCTGAATATACTGACCGAGTTCCTGAAAAAACAAAGCGTTGTATTTGCCGGCTTCGGCCATTTTCATTATTTCGTATTCGGATTTGAGGATTACCTGATCTTCTGCCACAAACTTGCCCCTTGCCGCTTCGCCCAGTCCGCCGCCGCCAGAATGTCGTCCAGCGTCGGATTATTTATTATAACATGCTTTTGCATAATGTCCTCCAGCAGGCGCGGAATTTCCGTAAAGGCAAGTTTGTCCTGACAAAAAAGCTCCACCGCCGCTTCATTGGCCGCATTGAAAACCGCCGGCATGGTGCCGCCGATCCGGCCGGCCTCGTAAGCCAGAGCCAGCCCGCGGAAATTCCGCAGATCGGGCGCCTGAAAAGTCAGATTTTTTATTTCCAGCAAATTTAATTTTGGCACAACGCCCGCGACGCGCTGCGGATAAGTCAGCGCATACTGGATCGGCAGACGCATATCCGGCAGGCCCAGCTGCGCCAGCACCGAGCCGTCGCGGTATTCGACCAGCGAATGGACAATGGACTGCGGATGGATCAAAACTTCGATCTGCGCGTAAGGAATGTCGAACAGCCAATGCGCTTCGATAACTTCCAGCCCTTTATTGACCAGCGTGGCGGAATCGATCGTGATCTTTTTGCCCATCTGCCAATTGGGATGCTTGAGCGCCGCGGCGGACTTTTGCCGGGACAGCTGCGCGGTGGGCAGGTCGCGGAAAGCGCCGCCGGAAGCGGTCAAGATCAACCGGCTGATGGTTTCCGCCGGATAATTAAAATAGCCGTCCGTGACTTTTGGCGGACAAGCCTGCATGATTGCCGAATGTTCGGAATCCACCGGCAGGAGTTTCACGCCGTGTTTTTTGACCAGCGGCAAAATTATCTCACCGGCGGCGACTAAAATTTCTTTACTGGCCAGCGCGATGTCTTTTTTTAATTTCACCGCCTCGACCACCGGCAAAATACATTTCGTGCCGACCACCGCGGCCAGCACGGTATCCGCCTCGGCAGCGGCCGCGCGCGACAAGCCGTCCGTTCCGGAAAAGACCGCCAGACTGGAAAATTCTTTTTTGACTTTCGCGGCGTCACTCGCGCGCGCGACGGAAACCAATTCCGGCTGAAACTCCTTGATCTGCCGTAACAATAATTCGATATTGTTTCCGGCGGCCAGCGCAGTTACCCGATAATCAGGCAGATTTTTTAAAACGGTCAGCGCCTGCGTGCCGATCGAGCCAGTGGAGCCGAGAATAGAAATTTTTTTCATCGGACAAAGTAAACCACAAAATAATAAAAGATCGGGAAAGTCAGCACAAAAGAATCCATGCGGTCTAGAACGCCGCCGTGTCCGGGCAGGAGCTGACCGGAGTCTTTGGCCTGCAAAGCGCGCTTGAGCAGCGACTCGATCAAATCGCCCATCTGCGCGAAAATCGAAATTGCCGCGCCCAAAAACACCGCCTGCCAAACGTTGATCGGCAAAGCGTTGATCGTAACCGGCCAGCCGCCGATGGAAAAACTCAAGCCTTCAAACGTACTAAATAAAACCGAAGCAATAATCGCGCCGCTCAAGCCGCCAGCCGCGCCTTCTAGAGATTTTTTTGGGCTGATGTCTGGCGCCAAAGGGTGCCGGCCGAAAACGATCCCGACCAGATAAGCCAAAATATCATTAGCCCAGATCACGCCAAACAAATACAAACAATATTCAAAACCCTGCGGCCGCGCGCGTAGCAAGATCAAATGCACATACATCAGGCCGGTGTACAGCACCGAGCGCAGCAAATAAAAAAATCCGCTGCGCAAAAAGAAAATTTTCTTGCAAAATAATTCCAGTACAAAAAACCCGATCACCGCCGCGGAAAGCAGCAAGAAAATATTGTTTTCCCAGGTGTAGCGGCCTTCCGGCAAATAAACGGCCAAAAGCAGCAGCGCCGCTAATAAATAGCCGTAATAAAAATTATCGTGATGTTTTTGCGAATAGAGATTATACATATTGTAGATCTCCAGTAGCGAAACAAACACGCCCAGCAGCACGGCGATAAAAAACAGCTGTTCGCCAAAATACAGCGCGGCTACGACAACCGGCGCGTAGACCGCAATAGTCAGCACGCGCTGCCAGAATTTCCGCAGATTAAATGAGCGGAAATTAAGCATGCAGCGCTCCTCTCCGGCGCTGGCGCCGCTGAAAACCGCGGACTGCCTGCCGGAACAAACGCCCGTCAAAATCCGGCCAGCATTTGCGCGTAAACCAAAATTCCGTATAGGCCGACTGCCAGAGCAGAAAATTGCTGAGGCGCAGCTGGCCGGAAGTGCGGATCAAAAGATCGGGATCCGGCAAATCAGCCGTATACAGATATTTGGCAAAAGAATTTTCCGTCAGTTTTTTTTCTCCAGCCTGAAGCGCCGCGTTGGCCGCGCGGACTATTTCCGCTCGCCCGCCGTAATTTAGCAGGACATTGACCGTCAGCAGCGGCCTGGCGGCATAAGTGGTTTTTTGTTCCGCTATCTTCATTAATTTTTGCAGCTGCGGCGAAAATTTTTTCAGCCCGCCTAAAAAACGGATAGTCACTTTGTTCTGGACCAGATCCGGCACTTTTTCCCGCAAATATTTCAGGAACAAATTCAGCAGATAATCGATCTCCGCTTGGGGTCGTCTCCAGTTCTCCGTGGAAAAAGCGTAAACCGTCAAATATTTCACGCCCAAAGCCGCGGCCTCGGTGGTCACGCGGCGCAATGCCTCCGCGCCCCGGGAATGTCCTGCGGTACGCGGCAAGCCGCGGCGCGCCGCCCAGGTACCGTTGCCGTCCATGATGACAGCCACATGTTTGGGAATATTTCCCGAGTGTAACAATCTGCGTCTTTGAATATCTGTCCAGATACTCAACATTTTTAGATTTCGTTTATCTCTGCTTCTTTGGTCTTGAGTAATTCTTCCACTCTGGCATTATACTGGTCGGTTACTTTTTGCACTTTGTCCTGCAGACCTTTGATCTCATCCTGCGACGCGCCGGATTTTTTCGCCTCTTCCAAAAAATCGCGGCGCAGATTGCGGACTGCGATCTTGCACTCCTCGGCTATGCCTTTGGCGATCTTTTCCAGCTCTTTGCGCCGCTCCTGGGTCAGCTCCGGCAGGCGCACGTAAACCACGCCGCCCTCATTTTTGGGCGTCAGTCCCAGGTCAGACAAAGAAATCGCTTTCTCGATAGCCTGCGCGCTGGAGCGGTCATACGGCGTGATGCTGATAATTTTATTTTCCGGAATATTGATCGCCGCGATGGTACGCAACGCCATTTTTTGGCCGTAAACTTCCACCGGCACATTTTCCACCAGCCCGGGATTGGCGCGGCCGGTGCGCACACCAGCAAAATTGCGTTTCAAGCTGTCGATCGCTTTGTCCATTCTGGCTCTGATTTCCTGTTCTTGCATAAACTTCCTCCTAAATATTTCATATATTCATATAAAGAAATATCCCGCCTATTATATTACAAAATCTGCGAAAATTGGACTGTGATTTTTTTAAAATTTCCTGTACTAGGGTTGACCATACCCGGCGTGGTTTTTGCCCGGCCGTTAGGCAACGCAACCGTTCGAGGCCTCTGGTTTATTATTTCCTGAAAATCGAGTAAAATAATTTGTATTTTGATTATTTCCGGGGAGTTTTTATGACAGTTCGTGTAGTGGTTGGCACGCAGTGGGGCGATGAAGGCAAGGGCAAGATCACCGATCTGCTGGCCGAGCATGCCGATATTGTCGTGCGTTATCAGGGCGGCAACAATGCCGGCCATACGGTCATTGTTGGGCAGGAAATTTTTAAGCTGCATTTGATACCGTCAGGAATTTTGTTCCCCCAAACAGTCTGCGTGATCGGCAATGGCGTGGTTGTCGATCCCGATGTCCTGCTGGAGGAGATCGCCATGCTGCGCGGCCGCGGTGTCAAAGTTAGTCCGGACAATCTCAAAATCTCTTCCGCGGCGCATTTGATTTTGGCCAAACATAAAAAGCAAGACCGTGAGCAGGAGGCCGGGCGCGCGGCGGACAAAAAAATCGGTACGACGGGGCGCGGGATCGGCCCGGCTTATGTTGACAAAATCGACCGGTCTGGCGCGCGGCTGGAAATTTTTTTGCGCCAAAACACGCCGGCGGATTTAAGTGAATTTCAGGAAAAACTGCGGCCTTACGTTATTGACAGCGTGAAATATCTCAATGAAGCTCTGGCCGCCGGCAAAAATATTCTGCTAGAGGGCGCGCAGGGCACTATGCTCGATGTGGATCACGGCACATATCCTTTTGTGACCTCATCCAATCCTACCGCCGGTGGCGCCTGCACTGGCTCCGGCATCGGCCCCACGAAAATTGACGAAGTTTGGGGTGTGGTCAAGGCTTACTCTACGCGTGTTGGCGAAGGGCCGTTCCCGACAGAGTTGTTCGACAAAGACGGGGAGTATTTGCGCGCGGCAGGCGCGGAGTTCGGCACGACCACCGGGCGCGCGCGGCGCTGCGGCTGGTTTGACGCGGTGGTGGTCAAGCACGCGGTTAGAGTAAACGGTCTGACTGATTTAGTGATAACAAAACTGGATGTGCTGGACAAACTGTCGAAAATAAAGATCTGCACGGCTTATGAAATTGACGGCCAGACTGTCGCGGATCTGCCGACCGATCTGGAATTATTTTCCCGTGCCAAACCGGTTTATATAGAAGTCGACGGCTGGCAAAAAGACACGACGCATTGCCGCTCTTTTTCCGAATTGCCTTCAGAAGCCCTGAAGTATATTGCCAGGCTGCAGGAATTGCTCGGCGTGAAGATCACGCTGGTTTCCACTGGCCCGGACAGAGCGCAAGCGATGCGGCGGGATATTTAAAATGTTATAATATATATGATATGAAGTTGCTGTCCATAAATATTTTAATTTCTACAGCTAGGCGGTTAAAAAAGGACGGTTGGAAATTTGATTGGGAAAAATCTTTTGGGGCGGTGTCCCAAAAAATCGCTTTTTTTGATAAAAATGCCATACAAGGTTTGGCAGAGTTTGAGGAAGTTCCCAGTTCACGTTATAATATTATTTATCGTATAGAGCTGGCGCCAGAAAATATTGGCAAAAATAGAAAAATCGAAAATGTAGCGGGCATGTTATTTGCGTATGTGGCTAAAGATTCACTGGACGCCGGATTTGATGGTTTTGTAGTTTTTGACAGTAAAACTATTCTGAAAGACCATTATGTAAATAAATATGGAGCAAAAATATTGTATGGCGACCGTTTGTATTTTGATACTAAAGCCAGCAGAAATTTAGTCAATAGATATTTGAAGGGCAAGAATTGTGTCTAAAAGTTTAATTTTAGTCAGATCGAAAAAAGATATTTTGCAGTATGATAACCGCAAGGCTATCGAGCTTGCTCAAAACTTGGGCAGGCCTTTGACGACAAAAGAATATCAGTCTTTGAAAATAAAGACAGTAAATTCTGGAAAGCCCCGCAAACTTATTTATAAAAAATGACGTTGTATAATCCTGCCGCGCAGGCGATGCGGCGGGATATTTAAGTATGAGAAAAAAACATTAAAAGTTTTTCTGCTCTTGCTTGGCTTAATTGGGATCAGCTGCGCGGATATTTTGAGCGCTATTGACAGCAGACAAAAGAAGCACCTTGCTTTAGCTGACAAGCCTGGCGTCAGGCTCTAGAATTGCAGGCCTATTTTTAAGACGGACTTTCTATTTGGACAGGCTGTGCAAATAGGTCAAACACTCCTGCACCAAATACTCCGGCGCGGAAGCGCCTGAAGTGAGGCCGATGGACTGATATTTTTTGATTTCTGGCGGCAGTTCTTGACAGCTGTCTGCTAGATACGCGCGCGCGCCTGCGGCTTCGGCGATCTCCTTGAGCCGTATCGAATTAGAGCTGTTCCGCGAGCCGATAATGATCACGGCCTCGACCTGCGGCGCGGCTTTTTGTACTGCTTCCTGTCGCGCGGCGGTGGCATAGCAAATATCTTTTTGGCGCGGTTCAATTATTTGAAAATGTTTTTTCAGTTCGGCGATAATTTCCTGCGTATCCCGAATATTTAAAGTGGTCTGGGTCAGCACGGCATACTGCGCGCGCGCGCGCGGCAGACGGGAAACATCCTTCAAATTTTCCACAATGGTGATGTTGTGCGGAGCCTCGCCGTAAACGCCGCGGACTTCCTCGTGCTTTTTGTGGCCAATATAAATGATCGGAATGTTTTTTTGGGTAAACGCCGCCGCTTCCTGATGCACTTTCTTGACCAGCGGACAGGTGGCGTCGATAATTTTCAAGCGGCGTTCTTTGGCCTGCCGGACTATTTCCGGCGCCACGCCGTGCGCGCTGAATACGATGTGGCTGCCAGCCGGCGCCTCCTGAATACTTTGCGCGAAAATAACGCCTTTTTTTTGGTAAACATCAATGATGGTTTTATTGTGCACGATCTCATTTAGAACGTAGACAGGGGAACTTTTTTGCAGCGTGTTGTCCAGCAGCTGTAGGGCTTGACGTACCCCGCGACAAAAACCACGGGGCTCGATCAATACAACTTTCATTTAGAAAACAAAACTGCTGTGCAGGACATAGTAAGACGTGGGCTGCTGGCCGATTTCCCGTCCCAGCTCTTCCGTGTAATACAAGAAACCTACGCGGTACCAGCCGAGATTGGCGCCGAGGCCAAAAGTCGGGTAGCCTTGATTGAGGCCGAGGCGCAGATCGATCAGTCCGTTGAAATACGGCTGCTCCAGACCCAGATGCAGGCGCTGGAAAAACGTGCTGTCCGGCGCGATAAAATCAAAATCCGCGGCGTAAGTCGTGTCCTGCAGTATAAAATTCATAAATCCGTAAGCATATTTAAAAGTCTGCGAGAGCAGAGGCAGGTTGTCATTGGCCGCGTCTTCCGGCTGAAACGGCGGATCGGCAAAAAGCGAGGAACGCAGGGCAAGGCCGAAAGTTGCGGTAAGAGGGATAGCTTGTTTATACGCGGCTGACTCAAAATTATCGAGGTCTTCGTTGCTGGTTACAAATTCATACTGCGTGCCGCGCAGAGTGGTGAAAAGATTTTGCAGCGTTACCGCGGCGGTCACCGTGCCAGCTGGTGTGTCGAGGCCGGTCTGCGCTCCCAGATCGATCCCCCAGCCGGATCCCACGCGTCCGGAAAGCGGCGGCGTGGCGTCTGCGCCCATTAATTCCAGCACTTCCAGAGAAAGCATTTCCGCGTCTTCCTCAGGGTCGTAAAACGACGCGCGGGAGATGTGTTTAAATGTGATGCCAGCCACGGGATTTTTTAGCCGCGAAAAAGATTCCAGCGGTATTTCCCGGGCGTAAGTTAGCGCGAAAACTCCCTGAACACTGCCAGCCAGGTCAAAGCGCGGAGAAAGACGGTTAAGAACTTTGGCGTCAAATTGTCCCTGGCCGTAGGCTCCGAGCGCAAAACTGCCCAGATTGTCCGGGCTGAAAACCAGTCCGGCTGAGTAGCTGCCGCCGCCGCCCAATTTGGCGGGAATAACTTTGCGGAATGTTTCCACAATTTCACTATCTTTATTGTCGCCGTCGCTGCCAGTGTTCCAGTCTACTTTATTGAGAACATCCTGAGTTTCGGCGTTGTAATAAATAGTATTCGGCATAAATAACAGAGGCGGCAGATGAAAAGAACTTTTGATCGCCGCCGCGTGCGCCGGATTGTAAAAATAGGAGTTTTCTCTTTCGACGACCGCTATGCCCGCGCCGCCCATGCCCAAACGTTTGGGGCTGAAATAAGCGGCTGGACGAGCTGCCGCGCAGCCCAGCGCGGAAAGCAGAAGTATAGTTAAAAGTTTTTTCATCTTGTTCTCCTTTGCGTTGCGATCCGATTACAAGCCGAACAACAATTTGACGGCTTCCCAAGACGCAGCTTGCGCCGGCAGATTGGCGTTCTTGATCTCATTGACAATGGCGGTTTTGGCCGTGCTATCTGTTTCGTCTAATAACACTTTGTTAATTTGAGATTTCAACTCAGCAAGTGATAGTTTGCCAGAGCTTGTGCCTTCGTAACCAAATTTTTTGAACAGAGCCTCATCTATATTATCCAGTAAATCTTTGGCGATCTCCACATAGACGCTTTCATTAGTTGTAGGATCACCTTTGGCATTTTTTGCTTTGGCTACAAAATCTATAGAAGCGTCTATTGTTTTTAGCGCGGCATTAGCGGAGGCGACAGCTTCTTTAATGTCCTCGCTGCCATTATCCAGAAAATTAACCGCCATAGTGATGTAGGCTAATTTGTTCGAGCCGAGCGCGGTGTAAAAAGTTTCACAGTCATCCTGATCGGACTTGCCAGAAATGTAATCTTTAAAATCTGATTTTCCCTCAATAATGACCGCATTACGCAGATTGGCCACATGCGCCAGCAGTCCGGCCAGCGCGCCGATCACGCGGTCGGAAGTTTTGTTCGGCCTGGCCTCCAGAAAAAGATCAGCGGCGGCCAGCACGTTGTTCCTATGGGCAGGGTCTGCAATTAAACTTTCCAGTTTGAGCGCCGGACTGCCGGATTTTTTGCCGCCGCCAAGGTCAATAGCGTCCTTATTCAGCGCGACGATGATCGCCGCGAGGTCGATGTCCGAGCGGCCAAGCAAAGCCTGCGCGCGAATTATTTTTCCTTCGGCGCTATTGTCGCCCTGGACTAAATTATAGGCCTTGTCGTACTGGCCTTCGTCGATAGCTTGACGCGCGGTTGCGATGTTGTCCTGTTTGGACTCTGGAGCCGCCCATTGCAGGAGATTGGTCTGTCCGCAGCCGAACAAAACCAGAGCTGCGAAAATTCCTATCAGGATTTTTAATATTTTTTTCATGAAACACCTCTCCTGAAAATTCATAGATGTACGATAACTTACTAATAGCATAGCATATTTAAGTTTAAAATAAACTTATTTGCCCGCTGCTGGTCTGCGGTTTTTCCAGCGTGGACAGGATTTGCGCGGCGCGCGCGGTGATCTCTTCCGGCAGTCCGGCCAGCCGCGCCACGTGTATGCCGTAGCTGCCGCTGGCCGGGCCGGGCGCGACTTTGTGCAGGAAAATAATGTCCTGACCTTTTTCGGCGACAGACACATTGCAATTTTTGATCTGCGGATATTTACCGGCCAGCTGTGCGAGTTCATGATAATGCGTGGCAAAAATTGTGGCTGCGCCGAGACGCAGATAAATGTATTCCGTCAAAGCCCAGGCGATAGCCATGCCGTCATAAGTGCTGGTGCCGCGTCCGACTTCGTCGAGAATTATCAGCGAATTTTTCGTGGCGCTGCGCACAATATTGGCGGTCTCGGCCATCTCGACCATGAAAGTCGATTTGCCGGAAAAAAGATCGTCCATCGCGCCGACACGCGTGAAAAGCCGGTCGACTAGCGTGAATTCCATGCTGTCCGCCGGCACAAAACTGCCGGCCTGCGCCAGCAGCACGAGCAGCGCGGTCTGCCGCATATAAGTGGATTTGCCGGACATATTGGGGCCGAACAGCAGCAGCAAGCGGGTGTCGGCGGGCGCGAGGAACAGATCGTTGGGCACGAACGCCGCTGTCCCGAGCGCCTGCTCCACGACCGGATGGCGGCCATTTTTAATGTAAAGTTTAGCCGCGCTGTCCTTGAGAATACTGGGCCGGACGAAATGTCTCTCCGCCGCGTTTTGTGCCAGAGCCAGCAGCGTGTCCAGCGCGGCAGCCGCCCGCGCGGCGTTTTGTATCTCTCTGGTCGACGCGGCGATACTTTGCCGCAGCTCACTGAAAAGGCGATGCTCCAGTTTTTCTATGCGGCTGCCGGCGCTCAACAGCAATTCCTCTTTTTCTTTTAATTCCGGCGTGATATAGCGTTCGGCGGTGGTTAGCGTTTGTTTGCGGATGTAATTTTCCGGCACGAGATCGCGGTTGGCGTGCGAGATCTCTATATAGTAACCGAAAACCGAATTGTAGCCGATTTTCAGCGATTTAATTCCGGTGCGCTCCCGTTCCTGACTTTCCTGCTCGGCGATCCATTGTTTGCCCGAGCGGCTGATCCGGCGCAGTTCGTCTAGTTCGGCGTTGTAACCGTCACGGAAAATATTACCGGCGGTCACCAGCAACGGCGGTTCATCAACGATGGCCTGGTCGATCAGGCTGCAGATTTCCTGCAGAATTTTTTGTTGAGCGCTGTTATTGAGCGCGGTCAGCAGCGGCGCGGAAAACTGCCGCAGAGTCGGCGTTAAACTCTGCATGACGCGCAGCGATTCTTTCAGATAGACGAGGTCGCGCGCGCCGGCGTTGCCGTTGGTGATGCGTCCGATCAGCCGTTCGATATCATAAACATCTTTTAACAATTCGGTCAGTTCCGCGCGCGCCACCAGATCATTTAACAATTCGCCGACCGCGGCGTAGCGGCTCTCGATTTCCGTTTGGTCCAGCAGAGGATAGCAAAGCCATTCTTTAAGCAGGCGGCTGCCCATGGACGTTTTGGTTTTGTCCAGCAGTCCGTATAGCGAGCCGGTCTTGCCGCCGCTGCGAATAGTCTCTGTCAGTTCCAGATTTTTGCGCGAGGCATTGTCCAGATACATATAGTTTTGCGGCAGATAAGTTTCCAGTCTGGTTAATTGTTTCAGTTCGGTTTTTTGCGCGGCCTTAAAATAATTGAAAACCGCCGCGGCGGCCTGCAAAGCCAGCGGTTTGCTTTCCAGGGCAAAATCCCGCGCCGTATCACGGGAAAAATGCGCCAAAATTTTTAGCGCGCTTTCCACACCTGGCAGATCGACGCGCGTAGCGGGTACGGCCAGATCTGCCGGATTTTCCGCGGCGGTGTAAATGATTTCTTTCGGGTCGAGGCGCAGAATTTCCGCGCGCAGATTTTCCTGTCCATGCAGCTCAGCGGTTTTGAAAACGCCGGTGGAAATATCGGCGAAAGCCAGGCCAAAAGTTTCGTCTTTGCTGTCCGCGCTGGTAATTGCCGCCAGATAGTTGGCCGCTTTGTCGGAAATTAACTTTTCGTCGATCAACGTGCCCGGCGTGATGATCTTGGTGACTTCGCGTTTGGTCAGGCCTTTGGCCAGAGCCGGATCTTCCACCTGCTCGCAGATCGCCACTTTGTAGCCTTTGTTGATGAGCCGCGCGATGTAATTATCCGCCGCATGATATGGCACGCCGCACATCGGCATTTTGTGTTCTTTGCTGCCGCGGCCGGTCAGCGTTAATTCTAATTCCCGCGCCGCCAATTCGGCGTCAGCGTAAAACATTTCATAAAAATCACCCAGCCGGAAAAAAACAATAGCGTCCTGATGCCGCGCCTTGATGTCCAAATACTGGCGCATCATCGGTGTGGCCTCAGGCGTTTCTCTGCGCATGATCAACGTTCGATAGGCCAGTCATGGCCGACGATAAGAGAAAAACTTAAATTCGTGTTGTTCTGCGGCTGGCGCGTCAAAATATTGGCGGGGTTGATGTAAAGTTTGCGCGCCAGAATATGCGCCTCGTCTTCCAGCGCCGTGCCCTGCCAGTTGATAATGATCGTTTCGCCGTAGTCAAAACGGCCGGCGTCTTTGGTATTCCATACTGAATAGCCGAGCGTTTTTAATTTTCTTTCCATATTGCGTCCCATGCCGGCAGCGCCGCTGCCGTTGAGCACTTCGATGGAGAGTTCCGGCGGTTTTTTGAGCGGCGGCAGGCTGGGCGTGTAAAACTCATAGCCGCGGATCACGCGCTGCACTAGATTTTGCGTGCGCTGCCAGTCCGGCTGCAAATAAGCCACGCCATTGATGTCCACCGGCGCGCCGGGTATGGTCACAATATCCAGATGCCCAAGCTGATAGGCCTCCTTGGCGCGGTTGGCCACGTCGATAAAAAGCGACGCCGGCGCGTTGGTCCGCACAAATTTGGCCATTTTAAAGATCATCGTCGGCGCTTTGAAAATAATATTAGCTTTCAGCAGTTTATTGCCGACAGCCTGCAAAAATTTATGCTGCCGCTCAATGCGCCCGAGATCCACCGCCGCGTCGTTGCGGAAACGCACATACTGCAGGGCTTTGCTGCCATCAAGCACTTGATAGCCCGGCTGCAAATCGATGTACAGATCGCCAGCGCGGTCAACATAATACATGCGTTTTTCCACATCGAGCGGCACGCCGCCGATCTGATCGACCAGCGCGGCCAGTCCATTGATGTCGATTTCTATATAGTAAGGGATCGGCGTCTGCAGATAATTGGACACAGCCTCGCGCAGCAGCTGCGGGCCACCGTAAGCGTAAGCGTGGTTGATCTTGGTCTGGCCGTGGCCGGGCACGGGCATGCGGCAGTCGCGCGGTATGGACAGCACGCCGATATATTTCGTGTAAGGATTGAGATTGGCGACCATGATCGTGTCGGCGCGGCGGATATTGTCCGCGCTGTTGTCGACGCCCATGATCAGCACGGTGGTGTTGTTCGAGAGATGCCGCTGCGGAAAAGTCATGGTAAGCAGCTTGACAAGCATGCCAAAAGTTTCGGCGCTGTAATTGAGGACATTGATCAGGATGCCGCTTAAAGCCCCGGCTATCGAAACAATGGCGATAATTATCAGGATTTTCTTTTGCGCGCCGCTGAACATGACGGATGTATTTTAGCACAAGATGCGCTTTTGCAGCCGCCAGTTTAACTTACGCTCTCGTTTTATACAGCCAGGCCGAATTTTTTGGCGTTGGTCTCTCTTTTGATTTTTACGGCCTGCTCCAAATCCCCGTTTTTCCGCAGCAGCCGGCGGATCTCCCGCGCTGCCGGGCCGTGGCGTCCGGGTTCGGAATAATCCGCGACGTAAATTATTTTTTCCAGTTTGCCCATCCCGGCGCGGCCAAGCGTATGATAATGTATCGCGTTAAGGATTTTTTGATTTGTGACGCCGAATTTTTCACGCGCCCAAACCGCGCCCAGCGGACCGTGCAGCAGCAGCGGGTTTTCTCTGTATTTTTTGGCCAAACGCAGGCGGTGCTTTTGGGCTTGCGCTAATAAATAATCCGCGTCGGCAGTTTTGGCGCAGTCGTGCAAAAGTCCGGCGAGATAAGCGGCGTCCGTGTCATAATTGCAGAGCGCGGCGATCTGTTTAGCCCACTCCGCCGTGCGCAAAGAATGCCGGTATTTTTCCGCGGTCAGACTTTGCTGGAGAACCGCCTGGAATCGGTGTAATTTATAAGCTGAATTCGGGGAGTTTTTCTTTGCGGGCATTGGCGTATTTGACGGTCAGTGTGCGTCCTTGCAGTACCAGCTCGGGCGCGTTTTTGATGACCGTCTCCGGGTCTTTATTAACTATATCTACGAAAGCAAAACCGCGCGACCGGCCAGTGTTTTTTTCTTTGACGATACGCACGTCTTTGACCTGCAAATTAGCCTGTGTGGACAGCAACATAGAAATATCTTCAGGCGAGGCTTTCCACGGTACATTGCCAAGATAGATTTGCGCAACTCTTCCTTGCGAAGTTTCTTGAGAATTATTTTCTAAAGTGTCTAATTCCATATTTTTTAACTCTCCCCCGCGCCTATTTTTTAATATAGTTTAGAACTTTTAAAAATAGATTGCAAGAGGAGGAGCGGTTTAATTTTAGGGATATGCTATAATCCGCCCATGAATTTTGGCCGCATAATTACAGCGATGGTTACGCCGTTCAAAGAGGACGGCTCGGTAGATTTTGCCGAGGCGGTGCGTCTGGCCAACTATCTGGCGGACAACGGCTCGGACTCGATCGTGCTAGCCGGCTCCACCGGGGAGTCGCCCACGCTGACCAACGCAGAAGAACGCACACTTTTTAAGGAAGTCAAAAAGGGTCTGGGGCCAAAAGCAAAAGTTATCGCCGGCGCCGGCTCGAACAGTACAGCGACGGCCGTGAAATACACTCAGCGCGCGGAGGCTCTCGGCGTGGACGGCGCGCTGCTGGTCGTGCCTTACTACAACAAGCCGACGCAGGAAGGCTTGTACCAGCATTTCAAAGCGGTCAATGACGCGGTGAATTTGCCGCTGATGCTTTACAATATTCCCGGGCGTACCAGCCGCAACATGGAAGCGGAGACGACTCTGCGTCTGGCCGAGCTGCCCAATTATTTCGCGGTCAAAGAAGCTTCCGGCGATCTGGCGCAGATTAAAAGAATCATCGCCGCCGCGCCTAAAGATTTTCTGACTTACGCCGGCGATGACAATATTGCGCTGGAGGTCTTAAAGGCCGGCGGTTACGGTGTGGTGTCCGTGGCGGCGCATTTGGTCGGTCAACAAATGAAAAAAATGGTCGAGGCTTATTTTACCGGCGCCGTGCCGACCGCCGAGGAGATAAACCGGGAATTACAGGATATTTTTCAGGTGATTTTCATCACGACCAATCCCGCGCCAGTCAAAGCGGCTTTAAATCTGCTGGGCTTTAAATGCGGCGTTCCCCGT
>JAIRWS010000091.1 GCA_031268855.1 Candidatus Margulisiibacteriota bacterium
GGCACTGCGCGGTTCGAGGGAAACGTCAGTATCAACATGATCTCAGCCAATGCCGTTTACGGCGCGATCTGGAATTAACAAGCGGCGATGTGATTTATTAGGTCTCGCTATCCGCGAGACACCCCACCGGCAGCTTTGCTGCCACCTCCCCTTGTGGAAGGGGAGGAAAGCAGACCTCTTTTAAATATGTTGTTTGTCCCCTTTTACAAGGGGGACGCCGCTGGTCGGTGAGCGGAGCCGAACCGTAGCGGCAGGGGGTGTCTGCGCTAGCAGACATTATAGTTACATTTTTTCTGGCGCGCTGATCCCCAGCAGGTCAAAAATAATTTTTAAAACTGTTCGCGCGGCCTGAATTATCCGCAGACGCCGGTCTGTAGTCCGGGTGTCTTCCGAGATGACCCGACATTCGTGATAAAAATTATGGAACAGCGCCGCCAGCTCCTGCGCGTAAGCGCAGAGGCGGTGAATGGCGTAACTTTGCGCGATAGTTTCTATTTCCTCCGGCAGACGGATCATTTTTAAGATCAATATTCTTTCCGCTGGTTCTAGCTTGTCCGGAGGCTGTAGAGGCGTTACAGGTAACGCCTCTACAGCCTCCGCCTGGCGCAGTATCGAACAGATCCGCGCATAGGCGTACTGTGCATAGTAAACCGGATTGTCATTGCTTTGTTTTTTGGCCAGCTCGAGATCGAAATCCAGAGCTGTATCGGATTTCACGGCGGCCAGAAAATAGCGCGCGGCATCCACGCCGATCTCGTCAATAACTTCCTGCAGAGTAATCATTTCGCCAGTGCGTTTGGACATTTTGACCGGCGCGCCGCCGCGGAATAAATTGACCAGCTGACCGAGAATAATATCTAATTGTACAGGCGCTGCCTGCATTGCCTGTACAGCCGCGCGCACGCGGGCGAGGTAGCCGTGATGATCGGCGCCCCAGATATTGATGAGCCGGTCAAAACCGCGGTCCAGCTTGTTTTGGTGATAAGCAATGTCGGCGGTGAAATAAGTTTTTTCGCCGCTGCTTTTGACCAGCACGCGGTCTTTATCGTCGCCAAAATTTGTCGAGCGAAAAACCAGCGCGCCGGCGTATTCATTGGCGCCGGTGTAGAGCAGATCTTTTTGGCGCAGGATCTCCAGCGCTCTGTCCACCGCGCCGCTCTCGTGCAGGGTTTTCTCCGAAAACCAGCTGTCGAATTCCGAGCGGATATTTTGCAAAGTGGTTTTTTGCCAATCCAGCATGGTTTGCACGGGATTGGCATCCAGTTTGGCCAGCTCTTGAATATACGCGCCGTGATAGCCGTTTTCCGGCACGGGCTGATTTTGCCGGACGGCCTGCACGGAATTAACAAAATTAACAATTTGCTGCCCGGCGTCGTTGATATAAAATTCCCGCGTTACCTGCTGACCGCAGTAAGTCAGCGTTCTGGCGAGAATATCGCCGATGACCGCCCAGCGGCCGTGGCCGATGTGCAAAGGGCCGGTCGGATTGGCGGAAACGTATTCCAGCAAAATTTTTTGTTTACGGACACTGAGCGGAGTCGAAGTGTCCGTGTCCGGTTTGCCGTAATCCGGCGTGATCCTGGCCAATTCCTGAAACAATCTCCGGTCGTTGATGCGGATATTGATAAAGCCGTTAATTTCCGAAAAAGTAAGCTCAGCGGTCTGCGCGGCCAGCCGGGGCAGGAGTTCCTGCGCGATGATTTTTGGCGCTTTTTTCAGCGGCTTGGCCAGACGCAGCGCGATATTGGTAGCGTAATCGCCGTAGTCCAGATTTTTTGGCTCTTCCAGCGGCGCCGGTTCTTTGCTGTCGATTACCTGCGCGAAAATATCTTGGATTTCCTGACGGACAGACATGGCGGCATTATAACAATATTGACTGTTTTTGCCGAATATAATATAAATGCGCATGGCAACCTGCGGCCTGAATCCGGACAAATTCACCAAAGAAGGTTTAACATTTGACGATGTGCTGCTGATCCCCGCGCGCTCGCAGATCCTGCCCAAAGACGTTTCGCTCAAAACCCGCCTGACCAAAAAGATCATGCTAAATGTGCCGCTGCTTTCCGCCGGTATGGACACGGTGACCGATTCGCGCATGGCGATCGCTGTGGCACGCGAGGGCGGCATTGGCATCATTCACAAAAATATGACCATCACAGCGCAGGCTGACGAAGTGGACAAAGTCAAACGTTCGGAAAACGGCGTCATCGTTGATCCGTTTCATCTCGGGCCGGACAACACCGTGCAGGAAGCCGTGCAGCTTATGGAGCATTATCATATTTCCGGCGTGCCGGTCACTGACCCGGGCGGCAAGCTGGTCGGCATCGTGACCAACCGCGACGTGCGCTTTGAGTCAGATTACGATCAGCCGATCAGCAATATTATGACCGCCCAAAATCTGGTAACGGCGCCCGAAGGTACTACTTTGCCGGAAGCCCAGCAGATCATGAAAAAATCCAAGATCGAGAAACTGCCCATCGTGGATAAGAACGGCCTGCTCAAGGGGCTGATCACGATCAAAGACATCAAGAAAAATATCGAATTTCCCAACGCGGCCAAAGACGCGCGCGGACGCCTGCTTTGCGGCGCGGCGGTCGGCGTCACGGAAAACGTTATGGACAGGCTGGCGGCGTTGATCAAAGCGCAGGCTGACGCGGTGGTGCTGGATACGGCGCATGGCCATTCCGAGGGAGTTTTGCGGCTCGTCAAGAAAATTAAAAAAGCCTATCCTGAATTGCAATTGATAGCCGGCAATGTGGCGACCGCGGAAGGCACAAGGGCGTTGATCGAAGCCGGTGCGGACTGCGTGAAGGTCGGTATTGGCCCGGGCTCGATCTGCACGACGCGCGTGGTGGCCGGCGTGGGTTTGCCGCAGATCACCGCGGTGTATGACTGCGCTGTCGAAGCCGCTAGGTCGGATATACCGCTTATCGCGGATGGCGGCATTCAGTATTCCGGCGACATAGTCAAGGCTCTGGCCGCCGGCGCCTCGACAGTGATGCTCGGCTCTCTGTTTGCCGGCTGTGATGAAGCTCCGGGTGAAGTGGAAATACTGCACGATCGGCGTTTCAAGATCTACCGCGGCATGGGCAGCCTCGGCGCTATGGAAGCCGGCGGCAAAGACCGTTATTTTCAAAGCGAGGCGCGCAAATTTGTCCCCGAAGGTGTGGAGGGACGCATACCGTACCGTGGCACGGTCAAAGAAATCGTTTTCCAAATGCTTGGCGGCTTGCGTTCGGGCATGGGCTACTGCGGCGCGCCGACTATCGAGGCCCTGCGTCAGGATGGCCGTTTCGTGAAGATCACGCATGCCGGACTGGTGGAGTCGCATCCGCACGACATACAGATCACCAAAGAAACGCCAAATTACACGACAAGGGATTTTGCTTGATCATAATTTTGGATTACGGCTCGCAGTATTCGCAGCTCATCGCGCGGCGGGTGCGCGAGTGTAATGTTTATTCGGAATTGGCCGCGCATGATATTTCCGCCGCTAAAATAAAAGAATTGCAGCCCGAGGGCATCATTCTCTCCGGCGGGCCGGCGTCGGTGTATGAAAAAGACGCGCCAAAACTGGACGCCGCGATTCTGGATCTGGGTATTCCGATTTTAGGTATTTGTTACGGTATGCAATTGTTTGTGAATCTGCTCGGCGGCAAAGTGGAGCGGCATACGGAAAAGCGCGAGTACGGTAAAGCAGCGTTGCGCGTGGATACGAGTTCAGCTTTGTTCGTCGGCCTGGAGGATAATTTCACAGCCTGGATGTCGCACGGCGATTCCTGCCTGCGCCTGCCGGACGGATTCCGCAAGATCGCCTCCACGGACAATCTGGAAAACGCCGCGGTCGAAAACCCCGCGCGCGGGATTTACGGTGTGCAGTTTCACCCCGAGGTCGCGCATACGGTCAAAGGGCTGGACATAATCAAAAATTTTGTTTTCGGTGTTTGTCAGGCGCGGCCGGTCTGGACGATGGCGAATTATATTGAGACCGAAGTTAAGCGCATCCGCGAAACTGTCGGCGGTGGCAAAGTTTTGCTGGGGCTGTCCGGCGGCGTGGACTCCACGACTGTGGCCGCGCTTTTACACAAAGCGATCGGCGAGCAATTAATTTG
The DNA here is from genome assembly GCA_031268855.1 of Candidatus Margulisiibacteriota bacterium. Taxonomy (NCBI): domain Bacteria; kingdom Bacillati; phylum Candidatus Margulisiibacteriota; species Candidatus Margulisiibacteriota bacterium. Next base: position 4,113 of record JAIRWS010000091.1, read on the forward strand.
TATGTTTATCGATCAGGGTTTTATGCGCAAAAACGAAGCGCGGCGCGTGATCGAGCTTGTTTCTAAATACATGCGGATCAAGCTGGTGCATGTCGACGCGGCGCAGCGTTTTATGGAAAAAGTCCAGGGTGTCAGTGATCCCGAGGAGAAACGCCGGCGCATCGGCAATGAATTTGTGCGCACGTTTGAGGCCGAAGCGCGCCAGATCGGCGATTTTCAATTTTTGGCGCAGGGCACGCTGTATCCCGATGTCATCGAATCCGCAGTGGTCGGCGGCACACAGGCCAAAACTGCCGCGAAAATCAAAACACATCATAATGTCGGTGGACTGCCGGCGGATATGCAGTTTAAACTTATCGAGCCGCTGCGCTGGCTTTTCAAGGACGAAGTGCGCCGGCTCGGCCGTGAGCTGGGATTGCACGAAGACCTGATCAACCGGCAGCCTTTTCCCGGGCCGGGGCTGGCTATCCGCATTATCGGCGAGATCACGCCGGAGCGCGTGCGCATCCTGCAGGAAGCGGACAGTATTGTCATGGCGGAGATCAAAGCCGCCGGCTGGTACAACAAAATCTGGCAGGCGCCGGTGATCTTACTGCCGGAGGTGCGGACGGTCGGCGTGATGGGCGACGCGCGGACTTACGGCATGACCTGCGCCGTGCGCTGCGTGACCAGCGAGGACGCCATGACCGCCCGCGCGGCGCAGCTGCCCTGGGAACTGCTGGAAAAAATCTCTTCGCGCGTCATCAACGAAGTGCCGGAGATCACGCGCGTCTGTTACGACATTTCATCCAAGCCGCCCGCGACGATCGAGTGGGAGTGAAAAAGCTCAAACTTTTCACACGCCAACGGCTTAAAGACTGGAGTTGTTAAAATTTTTGACCGTGTGCAGCCAGAAGCTTTGCTGACGGGAATTCATTTTGCGAAATTCTTTTAAGAGGCCGTCTTCAGGGCTATTGTTTTTAAATTTAGCAAGGTGTTTGAGCGGCGGGGTGTAATCCAAAAAAAAATAATCAAGATGCACTCCATAAAAATCTCCGATTTTGCAAAGCGTTTCCAGGCGCGGGCCGCTCTTGGTGCCTTTTTCTAAATAGAGATAGTTGGGAAAAGCTATGCCCATCTCATTGGCTAGTTCTTCAATGGACAGTCCTGTTTTTAACCTTAGTTCTTTAATGCGTTTTCCGATATGCAGCTTTAATTGGCTAATATTATTCATGCTTTCTCCCGTCACAACAATAATTTTAAGGTTAAAATCAGGGATGTGTTATATTGCAATTACTATGTTTTATGTTATACTTATATATAGTAAATTTAATATATATTAAATTTACTATCACAATACAAGGAGGCCTTTATGACAATCGAAAAAGGAATGCCGTTGCTGGCGCAGGATATGCTGGATTTAACATTTTTTCCGGTGGGGGCGATACTCATGATGGACGG
>JAIRWS010000092.1 GCA_031268855.1 Candidatus Margulisiibacteriota bacterium
CCTATACCTAAAATCCTGATTCACATCGGTCTGGACAAACCAGCCCGGCGCCGCGCAGGCCAGCGAGCTTAACGCCACCGCTCCTATCACCATAAATTTTCGCACATTTTTTTCCATACTTCTTTTCCTCCTTGTTTTTTTTGCGTTCCCCTCTCGCGCATTTGCTGAAAAGTTTAGCGGCGATCTGTTAAAAAAAAATTTGTGAATTGTTATTTTGGCGTTAAGCAAATTCAGGGCACAATATTCATTTCCGGGGAATAGATAGTATAATTGAACTATATGTTCATTATCACCCAGCACCAATACGATCTGATCATGCGGCAGGCGCAGGAAAATTATCCGTACGAAACCGGCGGCGTGCTCTGCGGCTCCTCTGACGGCGTCATCAAAGGCGTCCTGCCGTTGTACAATCAGGCCGGCGGCGACCAGCGCCAGGAGTTCGGTATGTCCGCGGACGACATACTGCGCGGCCATGAGTTTGCTAAAAAACACGGCTTGATTTTTTTTGGCGTGTATCACACGCACCCGAACGGCATCGCTTATCCGTCCGAACAGGACATTAACAACAATCAGCGTTTCTTGTTTATCATCTCGCTGCGCGACCGTTACAATCCTGAATTTGCCGCCTACAGCGTTCTGCCCGGCCGCGCGGTTATCCGCGAGGATATTCACGTCGTCAACGACAATGGTGTTACGGTCATCGACATTAACACCGGCAAACCCAAACTTTCCGAAAATGTTTCCACGCTAGAAATGCACAAACTGCATACCCTGATCGACGCTATTGTCGATGAGCGCGCCAAATATCCGCGGCTCTCACCCAAAAACAAATTCGAAGCCAGCCGCTCCAGTTTCAACACCGAAGCCTGAAGCCTATTGACAATATTCGCTTATAAGCGATAATATAAAACATGGAAGTTAAGACGACAAGCATATTCGATGAATGGCTTCTGAAGTTAAAAGATAGGCAAAGCGCCGGCCTTATAGTGAAACACATAGACCGTATGAGGCGCGGCAACCTGGGGAATGTGAAGAATGTTGGCGGAAATCTTTTTGAAAAGAAAATGCATCAGGGGGCTGGTTACAGGCTGTATTTTGTAAATAAAAACAGCCAATTGATTATAATTTTATGCGGCGGCGACAAGTCCACGCAACAAAAAGATATAGAAAAAGCAAAACAAATAATAAGGGAGATTTAATTATGGCAAAAATAACACTTCATGATTGGGACGCTTCTAAATATTTAAAATCTGAGGAGGATATAAAATATTATCTTGAGGCTGTATTCAACGACGGCACGGCTGAAGAAATCGCCGAGGCGATAGGGAACGTTGCTAGGGCAAGGCGGGTTATGGGCAAAATCGCCAAACACGCAAAAGTAAATTTCACCAGCCTTTACAGATCGCTTTCCCGAGATGGAACACCTTATTTTCGGACGATAAATCATGCCGTGCACTCTTTGGGTTTTCGGCTTTCTGTAACGCCGGCATAGGGTTTCTTGCTTATATTGCCACACAGATTTATAATCCACGCATAAATTTGACGAGGTGTCGCATGTCCAATATTCCGGCGGAGTTTAAATATACAGCCGAGCACGAATGGGTCAAGATCGACGGTAGCGTCGCGCTGGTCGGCATTACTGATCACGCGCAGTCCGAGCTGGGCGACATTGTTTTTGTGGAAATGCCGGCGGTCGGCAAAACTGTTACGCAAAACGGCGATTTTGGCGTGGTGGAATCGGTCAAGACCGTGTCCAATCTTTACGCGCCGCTGTCCGGCACGGTTTCAGCGATCAATCCGCTGCTGGAAAAATCGCCCGAGCTGGTCAACAAAGACCCTTACGGCGAGGGCTGGATCATCAAGCTCAAAGATTTTAATCCCGCTGAATTTTCCGCCCTGCTCGACGCGGCGCAGTACCAAGAAAAGATCGGCGAGTAAAAAATCCATGGCCTATTTTCCGCATACGGAAAACGATGTACAGGAGATGCTGCAAACCATTGGCGTAAAAAGCCTTGACGAACTCTTTGCCGCTGTGCCGGAAAAACTGAAAAATTTTGAATTCCCCGAATTTAAGCCAGTCTCTGAAATAGAGCTTCTGGCGGAGCTCAACGAATTGCGGCGCCAGCAGGCCGGCCAAACCGCTGTTTTTTTAGGCGGAGGACGCTACGATCATTACCTGCCGCCTGTCGTAGCAGCGCTGGCCGGCCGCTCGGAATTCTACACCGCTTATACGCCGTATCAGCCGGAGATCAGTCAGGGCACGCTGACCGCAATTTATGAATTTCAATCCATGATCTGCGAACTGACCGGATTGGACATCGCCAACGCTTCTCTCTATGACGGCGCGACGTCTCTGGCCGAGGCGGTCAGCATGGCGGTGGCCGCGACCGGACGGCTGGAATATGTCCTGGCCAATCCTCTGCATCCCAATTATCAGGCAGTTCTAAAAACTTACCTCGAACCGCGCCAGATCACCGCGCAAAAAAATATCACCGCAAACACCGCGGCGGTAATTTTTGCCCTGCCGGATTTTCACGGACTGCTCAGCAACTGGCAGGAATATTTGTCCAAAGCCCGGGAAAACGGCGCGCTGTTTATCGCCTACGCCGATCCGTTATTGCTCTCGGTCATTGAACCGCCGCCAGCGGACATCAGCGTCGGCGAAGCGCAGCCTCTGGGTCTGCCGCAAAATTACGGCGGGCCGGCTCTCGGCTATCTCGCCGCCAAAAAAGATTTTTTGCGCCAAATGCCCGGGCGTATCGTTGGCCGCACAGTGGACAATAGAGGCCAGCGGCCTTTTGTCCTGACCATGCAGACGCGCGAACAGCACATACGCCGCGAAAAAGCGACTTCGAATATCTGTTCCAATCAGGCGCTTTGCGCGCTCCTGGCTACGATATATATGTCCTACATGGGGGCGAGCGGCCTGCAAACCGCGGCCAAACTCTGCAAGGCCAGGACGGACTACGCCAAACAAAAGCTGGGCAATCTTCCGGGCTTTTCTGTGGACGAGGGCGAACACTTTCGGGATTTTGTCCTGCACTGTCCAGTCAGCGCGCAGGAAATAAACACGGTTCTTAGCAACTCTCCGCTCGGCTTGCCTCTGGACGGCAAAAATTTATTATTGAGTGTCACGGAAAAAACAACAAAGGAACAGATAAATAAATTGGCCGAGGAATTAAGATGAATAAATGCTGCCAAGCGCGTGATTCTCTGCGCGCGCAGGCGTGCCAGACGCAGGGGCGGATGGCAGAAAAATTAATCTTTGCCTATTCGCAAAAAGGCCGGAAAGCGCATACTTTGCCGGAAGCGCCGCCGGTTAATTTTGGTCTGCCGGAAAGAAAAATTTTGCGTCTGCCGGAAGTTTCGGAAAGCGACGTCGCGCGGCATTACACCAAACTTTCCCAGCAAAATTACGGCGTGGATAGCGGCTTTTATCCGCTTGGTTCCTGCACGATGAAATACAATCCTAAAATCAATGAACAAATCGCCGCGTTTGAGGAATTTACCGGCCTGAACCCCTCCGCGCCAGACCGCGCGGCGGCTGGATTGCTCAAAATACTTTACGAGACCGAGCAAATGCTTTGCCGGATTTTCGGCTATGCGCGATTTACCTTGCAGCCAGCGGCTGGCGCACACGGCGAATTTACCGGACTGCTGATCATCCGCGCTTATCATCTGGACAGAGGCGATACGCGGCGCACAAAAATTCTCATACCGGACGCGGCGCACGGCACTAATCCGGCCTCCTGCGTTCTGGCCGGGTTTCAAACAGTGACTATAAAATCCCGTCCTGACGGCGGCGTGGATCTGGACGATCTCCAAAAACACCTCGACGGTACGACCGCCGGCTTGATGCTGACCAATCCCAATACACTCGGGCTGTTTGAAAAAAATATTTTGCAAATTGCCGAGCTGGTGCATAAGGCCGGCGGACTGCTTTATTACGACGGCGCGAATGCTAACGCCACTCTGGGGCTGGCCAGGCCGGCGGACATGGGCTTTGACGTCTGTCACCTCAATCTGCATAAAACTTTTGCCGCGCCGCACGGTGGCGGCGGCCCCGGCTCCGGCCCGGTTGGCGTGACGGAAAAACTCGCGCCCTATCTGCCCCGGCCAACAATCGATTTTAACGGCGAAGAATATTTTTTGAACAACGCTCTGCCTAAATCGATCGGCAAGGTACATTCTTTTTACGGCAATATCGGCGTGATACTCAGAGCTTACGCTTATCTAAAAATACAGGGTTCGGCAGGCTTGAAACGCGCCTCCGAGCTGGCCGTGCTGAACGCCAATTACGTCAAAGCCCGTCTGCAAAAAGTCTATAATATTCCTTATCCGCAGATCTGCCAGCACGAGTTTGTCATCAGCGTCAAAGAATGGAAAAAACAATACGGCGTGTCGGCCGCGGACATCGCCAAGCGGCTTATGGATTACGGTTATCATCCGCCGACAATTTATTTCCCGTTGATCGTGCCGGAAAGCCTGATGATCGAGCCGACGGAAACAGAAGCCAAAGAAACGCTGGATGTTTTTTGTGATGCGCTGTTAAAGATCGCCGCGGAGGTAAAAACCGATCCCGCGCTGGTAAAATCCGCGCCGCAGAACACGCTCGTCGGACGCTTAGACGAAGTGCGCGCGGTCAAAGAGCCGGATTTGAATTATTTTTCTGGAGCTTAAGAACAGGAATTGAATCTACGTCTCGGTCGCTACTGTTCCGCCTACGCGGAATGCTCCCTCGTTGCGGTGTCGCGCTCACACGTCGCTACGCTTGTGGCTCTCACTTAACTTCGCTTCGCTTGTTAAGTTCGATGCGCGGTTTCGCCAATGCGAAACTCACTCCGAGCTTTCAATTCCTGCGCAATATGCCGCTGGCATATTGCGTCTGCTAAACTCAAGTCGCGTATAAAAAAATATTGTGGAGCCGAGAACAGGAATTGAACCTGCGACCCGCGCATTACGAATGCGCTGCTCTACCAGCTGAGCTATCTCGGCATGAAGACAGATAATACTATCACTACACAATTAAAAAACAACAATGTCTACTCAACGCTACATGAAACCATAGCCGCAGGCTATGGTTAGCTATCTCGGCATGAAGACAGTTACTATTATCCGTCATATGCTTACAAAATAACAACATCTACACAACGTTACATGAAACCATAGCCACAGGCTATGGTTAGCTATCTCGGCTAAAGACAGATACTACTATCACTACATAATTAAAAAATAACAATATCTATTCAACGCTACATGAAACCATAGCCACAGGCTATGGTT
>JAIRWS010000093.1 GCA_031268855.1 Candidatus Margulisiibacteriota bacterium
GAGTGTAGCCCGCTCCAAATATTACAAGTGAAGCTCGATCCAGAGAATACGGAAGCTCAGGCTAATTTTTAACCGCTTTCAATAAATTTCCCGCGCTGGCTTTGTAAGTCACGACTGGGATTTTATTTTCCGCGCAAAAAGCGGCGGCCGCCGCGTCCATTTCCCGGTCGGTCTTGGCCGTGCATTTGAGGATTACTTCCGCATTAATTTCCGCCGCGCGCAAAGCCGCCGCCGCGTCCGTGGAAAAATACGGATTGCCCGTGCCGCCCGCGAAAATCACCGCGCGGCCTTTGTGCAGATGATGCAGGGCTTTTTTGCGAATATAGCCTTCCGCCACGGATTCCATAAAAATCGCCGTCTGCAAACGCGCCGGACAGCCCTGTTTTTCCAGAGCGTCATGCAAAGCCACACCATTCATGATCGTAGCCAGCATGCCAATATAGTCACCGGTCGCGCGGTCCATACCGTTGGCCGCCGCCGACACGCCGCGGAAAATATTGCCGCCGCCCAGCACCACGCCCACTTCCACGCCAAGGTCTACCACTTCGCCGATCTCCTGCGCCAGCTGTCCCGTGGCCGCCGGATCAATACCGTACTTGCGGCTGCCAGCCAGCAGCTCTCCGCTCAATTTCAGCAAAATCCGCTTGTATTTGGCGAACACTTTTCTCTCCTATCTATACTTGCTCAAGGCTTTGATATCCCGCATTAAATCACCAAACAATTTCGGCTTCAAACACTGTCCGCCGTCGCAGGCCGCTTTTTCGGGATTGCTATGCACTTCAATGATCAACCCGTCCGCGCCGGCCACGATCGCCGCTTTGCTCATCGCCGGTACATAATCCCAGTGCCCGACCGCGTGCGACGGATCAATGATAATTGGCAGATGCGACATTTTTTTGACAACCGGCACGGCGGAAAGATCCAGCGTGTTGCGCGTGTATTTCTCCATCGTGCGAATGCCGCGCTCGCAGAGCAGAACTCTGGTATTGCCGCCGGCTAAAATATATTCCGCCGACATCAGCCATTCTTCGATCGTGGCAGCCAAACCGCGTTTCAGCAAAATCGGCTTGTCGATCCTGCCCAGCTCTTTGAGCAGCGAAAAATTCTGCATATTGCGCGCGCCGATCTGAATGATGTCCACGTATTCGAGAAAAAGCGGAATGTCTTTGGTGTCCATCAATTCCGAAACGATAGGCAGTCCGGTTTCCTCACGGGCTTTGGCCAAAAGTTTCAAACCTTCCTCGCCCAGCCCTTGAAAAGCATAGGGCGAAGTGCGCGGTTTCCAGGCGCCGCCGCGCAGAACTTTGGCGCCAGCCGCTTTGACCGCCGTGGCGATCTCGCTCAGCATTTCCCAATTCTCCACAGTGCAGGGGCCAGCCATGACCACCGGCTCATTTTTGCCGCCGATCTTCAGGCCGTTATCCAGAGTGATCACCGTATCGTCGGGATGCATTTCCCGCGCCGCGCGTTTGTACGGCTTGGAAACATCGATGATCTCCGCCACATCCTTGATGCTCTCCAGGACGTTACGGTCTACTTTGGTTTTGTCGCCGATCAAGCCGATGACCGTGCGCTCTTCGCCCCGGCTGATCTGCGTTTTCAAACCAGCGTTTTCGACGAACTCTACCACCTGCTTGAGACTGTCCTCGCTGCTGCCGTGATCCATTACTATAATCATTTGTCTTTCTCCTTCAGCTAATATCGGTTAATTATATTATATTCTCAGGTAAATTGGCAGTTGCCAAACTTAACGGCCGTGCCGCTTAACGAAAATAAATTTCAGTTTGACAATGTGTGATATATAGGCTACAATACTAAAATGATCAAAATCGAGATCACCGAAGCATATAAAAAATGGTTTAACGGATTAAAAGATTTTAAGGCAAAAAATATTATCAATGTGCGACTGGACAGGATACGAGAAGGAAATTTTGGCGACCGCAAAACATTGGGCGGTGGTCTGTACGAAGTGCGGATACATTATGGCAATGGTTATCGTTTGTATTTTGTACATAAAGGCGAATATTGGGTATTGATTTTGTGCGGAGGAGAAAAATCAACACAAAGTAAAGATATTGAAAAGGCCAGAAAGTTTCTAAAGGAGGTAAAACAATAATGCTTAAAGTTTCAGAATGGAATTTAATGGATTATCTAAAAACAGAAAAAGATATACAAGGGTATTTAGAGGCGGCTTTTGCTGAAGACGATGCTCAATATATGGTGAGAGCATTAGGTAACGCAGCCAAAGCTCGTCGTCTGATGAGCAAAGCAGCTAAAAAAGCTGGCGTGGCAAGAGAAAGTCTATATCGTTCGCTATCCAAAACAGGTAAGCCGCAGTTTAGCACTGTGGTAAGTGTTATTCACTCGCTCGGCTACCGCCTTGCTCTAACGAGAGCATAAGCGACTTACTTGACCAGATCCGGCCGCAGAATTTCCGCGCCGGCCAGATATTGATGCTTGATTTTAGCCTGCGGAATTTTGCTGTGGCAGGTCAGCATAACGCGAATACATTTGCGCAGGCTGCCCGGCACATCGATCTCGTAACCGCAGAGCATCGGCACGGTTTTCCAGCTCAGCCGCCGCGCCGCCACCGCCGGAAACTGCGCGTTTAGATCCACCGTCACCGAAAAATAAATATTGACAATGTCCTTGATTTTTATTTTATTTTCCTGAATGACCGCCAGCAAAAGCTCTGTCGTCGCGCTCTCTATGGCTTCGGCTGTGTTACGCTCTACCGTGATCGCGCCGCGCACCGAGCGGCATGCTGTGCCCATATTTTAAAAACTTATCCCCAGCGCGATCTGCGCGTCCAGCAGACTTTGCTGGAAATAGCCCGGGACATAAATATGCTGGGTGCCGATCGACGGCTCGATAAACAGCCACAAAATATAACTCGGAAAACCCAAACTGGCATAAGCGCCCTGCACCGGCACACGTCCCTCGATCGGCGCGCCAACACCATTTAACCGCGCCTCGCCGTCCACATCGACAGCGCCGTTCTGCGTGCCGGCATGAATAGTCGGATTGGCGAACAGGCCGAGCACCGGCACGAGATTTAAGCCCGGGATCGAAAATTTAGCGTAAGCGCCCACGCGAGTTAGATTTAATTTTAGACTGCCGTCGTAAGGCACGCCCTGATAATTGCCTTTGCTTTTAAGCTCCGGCCATTCGTAAACCGCACCTTCCAGACCGGCCTCCAGCAGCAGCGGTATGACCTGCAGGCCAAATCCGGCGCCCAGACCGTAGCCAGCCACGCCAGCCTGCCCCTGCAAACGCACCGCAGAAAAGCCCAAAGAAAACACGCACAAAATCAAAAGTATTTTTTTCATCTTACCCTCCTACAAAGTAATTTTACACCTTTATCGGCAAATCATAAAGCGGGATTTTAGGCTCGCGCGGCGGCCATTTCCTCAGCGGAGGAGATCAATTTTTCCAGCTGCGCATTGTTAAAATATTTGTCCCGCACCAAACGCAGCAATTTCAGTCCGAGCTTATAATTTTTTCTGGCGCAAAGCACCGTGCCATAAAAGAAATACAACTCCGCCTTGAATTCCGCCAATAATTCCGCGGCGCAAAAACTCAAACCGTTTTTCGATTTGGCATAGACCATCTGCAGAACGCGTTCACACTCGTCAAATTTCTGCTGAAAAAAAAGATTTTTGCCCAGACGCAAAAAAGGTGTCAGATCATATTTATCGCCCAGCCTGCTGATCCAGGCGTAGCAGTATTTTTCCGCTTGCGCGTAATTTTCTCTTTTCTGCAAAATGTCAATAAAATCGCCGTAAATCAAGCTCAGCGGCAGGCATTTGACATTTTTTTTCCCCTGCAGGTACAGCTCGATAGTCCGCTCCATCTGGCGGACTAATTCCGGCATAGCGCAGTCGTCTTGCGTGGAATAAGTCCGCGCATAATTATAATGGCAGGCCAGATCGTCAGGATTTTCGGCCAGCGCTTTTTGGACGATCGCAAAATTGCGTTTAAATCTTTCCGGATCCGGCTGATGATAACCATAATGCAAAAGCGCCACGCCGCTGCTATAAAGAGTCTCGCCGTCTTTTTCCGTGATGCGTTCATGCAGAGTGTGTCTGAACCAAATATCCCGCCGGTTGCGCAGCAGCCGGCCGTGCGTATGCAGACGAAAGCCAGCGTATTTTTGCCCGCCGCGCAGTTCTTTCTCCGCATCCGTTTTTTCACAATCGTAGATCAAGACCGTGTAGACATTTTGCTCCGGCGGCTGTGCGGCCAAAATTTTCTTGAGTTTCCGCGCGGAGCCTGGCCGCAAAATTTCGTCATCGTCCAGAATCAAAATCCAGTCACCCGTCGCGTGTTTCAGCGACTCATTGCGCGCCGCGGCAAAATCATCGCGCCACTGAAAAAAATAAATTTTATCCGTGTATTTTCTGGCAATCTCCACAGTGTTATCCCGTGAACCGGTGTCCACCACAATAATTTCGTCAGCGGCTTTTTGAACTGAATCCAAACACAGGGCTAGATTTTCCGCAGCGTCACGGACGATCAAGCAGACCGAGAGTGTGGGCGGGCGCGTCTTTTTGGCTTTAGCAGGCATGATGTCCCCTTTACTTAAAGAATACCCAAAATTTTGGAGATTATACACGGACAATAATCTAGCCGTTTTCGTTTTATTAAGCGTTTTTCCCATCCGCTATCGGCAGTTTAATTAAATATTACAGACCACATCAAATACATTGTAAAGCAATATTTTCCATTTGCTCACAATAAGCCTGTAAATAACCATGTATCCCATCTACGGCACTGTCCACAAAAAATCCCTGCTCCTGAAAATCGTCATACTCGCGTTCATTTTCATAAAGCTGTTTAAGCCGCTCTAGCGTTTCCGCGTTATCTTTTCCGCGTTCAAACCATAAAATAGCTTGCGGATTTATAATTCCCGGCTCCGGATCGCTACTGTAACCATTGTACACGGGAATACAACCAGCATGAAAAGCATCAAAAATCTTTTCCGTCACATAACCCGGACTTTGAGAATTTTCCGGACAGATATTAAATTTATATTGCCGCAAATAAACGTCTTTATTGTCCGAAAATTGCGTTTTTAAGGAAGCATCGTTATGCAAAAGAAACCCCGGACAATCAACCTGTCCGATTTGGGAAATTTTATTGTACATCTCCGTCCGTAAATTATTTGAATTACCAGGGACAAGATAACTCGAATCCTCCCCATATTCTCTAACATATTCAGTAGTATCATGTCTGGCAATCAAGGCACAAAACTTTTCTTTTTTCTCTGTTGCGGCAAATTCAGTTAATTTATGCTGGATAACATCTTTCGAATCATATGGTCTAAAATAATACAACAACCAAAGCGGTAATCTTAAATAATTTTCCGCCTTGCCAAAATCAAAGCCCAAAGAAAGCGCAGTATGCTGGAGACAATGGTCGCTATACTGTTTGCGTGGCCCGGCAATCGAACTAACGCTTACATTCTCCCCTGTAAAGAAAATCTTATGTTTAGCTTTGGAGTTTATCAAGTCTTCCTTATTACCAAAAACAGAAAAAAATTCAATATCCGGCACAACATCTTTGCCGTTTAAAACTTCCATCTCCACAAAAATATTTTTTGCTTTAAATATTTTTAATAAAGGAAGCACAAAAAAAGAATAATAGGCTTTTCCGGTGTAGTCATAAGAATTAGTAAATTTTATGTAAACCATCAAACAATAATATCAAACGCTAAAGCCAAATGCTATACTTTAGTAAAATGAAAGTTTTGTATGACCATCAGATATTCATGCTACAGCGTTTCGGCGGAATATCTCGCTATTTTTATGAATTAATGCGCCATAGCGCGCAATTATTTGATTACCTGGTGTCTGGGGCATTTGCTCTTTCCCACAATGAATATATAGATGCTTTACAACTTCCCAGAGAATTTCCTCTGAATATGCAGTTGACCGATGCGCAGAAATTAATTTTAAATTATGCCGATGCTCTAATAAAAACCAAAGAATGTGATGTAATACATCCGACTTATTACGACCCATATATTCTGAGAAACAAAAATAAGCCACTTGTAATTACTGTCCATGATATGATTCATGAGTTATTTCCAGAATACTTTACTGAGGATAAGACTACTGTCCCACAAAAAAAGCAAATGATACATGCGGCAGACCATATCATTGCTATTTCTCAAAATACCAAAAGCGACATCTTAAAACTGTACCCGGAGATATCCGAAAATAAAATCTCTGTGGTTTATCATGGCGCACCAACAAACACTATTGATAATAAAGAAAAACCTTGCGGCAATTACATTTTGTTTACAGGACAACGCTGGATTTACAAAAATTTTTATAATTTTATTTCTGCCGTAGCGCCGCTTTTAATTAAGTATGATTTGCGTCTTATTTGCACAGGCACAGCATTTAATCAAAACGAACAGGAATTACTAAAAAATCTTGATATTCACGACCGCACAACTTGTCTGTTTGCAGATGATAAGACTTTGACGGAATTATACTCCGCCGCTACAGCTTTTGTTTTTCCGTCTATTTATGAAGGCTTTGGGTTGCCTATTCTTGAAGCATTTTCTGCGGGGGGGGGGGGGGGTGCCCAGTCCTAGCGTCAAACACCAGCTCTTTCCCGGAAATCGGCGGAGACGCTGTTGTTTATTTTGACCCGCATAGCATTCAAGATATGCGTTCCAGCATCGAACGCGTAATTAGTTCTCCTGATTTACAAAAACAATTATGTCAACTTGGAAGAACACAATTACAAAAGTTTTCCTGGCGGAAATGCGCTAAAGAGACAGCGGACGTGTATAAAAAATTAGTATAATTCCAGGAAACTGCCTCAGCTAATTCAGCGACTCGTCCTCGCGGATAATTCTCGCGCGCAAAAAATTGCCGAATTCAATTATGCGCAATTCAAAAAAAATTATTCACTGGTGAAATTTCTAGCAAAAGTTATATAATAACAAAAACAAAAAGGAAAGCTCCTGGAGGCAGAAAAACTATTGCGCGGTAGTAGCAAATATGCTATTATTTAAGCATAAAGCTATGGTTGTAGGTCGCTTTTTGGCGGCAGCGCTTCGGTGTGGGATCCTCCAACCATAGTTACTTTTTAAAATTTTCTTTTAACCAGACATAATTCTTTTCAGTAGTTATTTCTATTTGTGTCAGCTTCTCTTTTGGCAAAATTTTCAACCCATATCCCCAGTAAGTTTTTTTGTGTGAATATAATTTAGGCTTAATGTTTAGCAAATAATCCTTCTTTTGCTCTTTCTGGTTGATAGTTTCCAAAGCATTATAAGTAGCCCCAGCCACAGCATCGGCAAACTGCAGGCCAGCAAGTTGATTCGGTTTGTACGCTTTAACCAAATCTTTATCCAAAAAGTTCCAATCAATTCGTCCATCTTCCAAATTGGTTTTGGATTGCAATATATTTAGATAATTTCTTAATTCATCATAACTCATACCCGCTCGATTGGAAAAAATTGTTAGCAGTTTGTGGTTTTCTTCAGGCTGAATACGCTGTATATCTTTAGCTAACCAAGATATACGCTCTAATAGATGGCTGCAAGTATAATAATACATTCTGTATCTTTCCGAAAAATTCTCAGGCTCGATAATACTGGGCTTATGGATTGCCACAGAAACACTTTGGAATGGCAAGGTCAAAATATTTTCACACAGCAACTTTTTTTCAAGATGATGCAGTTTGTTCCAATGCAAGTGTTTGTCTTCCGCCCAATGCAATTTTTGTTTTATATCCGCCAGGGCTGTTTCCAAAACAATTAGTCCTTTTTTCCTAATTACTAATCCAGAAATAATGAACCATTCTGAACTGCCTTTGCCGAATTTGAAGCCCTCATCACCAGACTCATCAATAAAACAAACATAACCAGCCTCAAATTTATTGAGCAAATTAATATTAGATAAAGATATTTTCTGAACCATAATTATTGGCGTATTGCAGTTCTAATTCAGCGACTCGTCCTCGCGGATATACCAGGCGTTGTTTTCTTTGACCAGGATCAACTGCTCCTCGCGGTCCAGCATTTTTTCCTCGGCCATTTCTGGCCAGAGCACGCGGACTTTGACCGCGGCTTTGTCCGCGGCCAGCAGCTTGAGCGCGCCCAGCTTAAAATGCTGCGGAAAAACCGGAAAGGCCTCGAAATGCTTTTGGTATTCGTCTTTGGACACCAGCTCTCTATCCGCGCGCGACAGATAGGCGTACATGCGCTCCGGCGCCTGATCCTGCCAGGCCTGCAAATAACCGCCCGCCGCCTGCCGCACCGCCAGGTCTTCCGCCAGCGAAGCGCGCAAAACGCCGCCGCTGGAATGGGCAAACGAAAACAGCACTCCCAAAAATCCACCAGCTAAACCGAGGATCAAAAGGATAATCAAGATCTTGAACTTCTTCGCCATTATTTTTTAGTCTTTTTTAATAATTGTGCGTATTGCTCCGCGCGATATTTGAGAAACGGCGTCAAACAGTACCGGATCAGCAATGCGACAATGATGAGAAAAATGAGCAAACGCATAGCTGTATTCTACCGCTTCTCTCGCTGCCGCACAACTTCATACAGCAAGAGCGCGGCGGCCACCGAAGCGTTGAGCGAAGTGATCTGGCCTTTCAACGGTATGCTTACTATATAATCGCAAAGCTCACGGGTCAGACGCGGCAAACCATTGCCCTCACCGCCGATGACCAGCGCGATGCCGTCCGTGTAATCACCCGCGCGGTAATCTTTAGAGCCGTCCGCTTCCAAGCCGGCTATCCAAACACCTTCTTTTTTCAAGCGTTTAATAACTTCGTTGATATTGGCAGCCTGCGCTACGGGCACCAGATCAGCCGCGCCGGTGGAAGTGCGCTTGACCGTGTCGTTGACCTGCACTGAGCGGCGTTTGGGAATGAGCACGCCGTGCGCGCCGGCGGCTTCGGCTGTGCGCAGTATCGCGCCAAAATTACGCGGATCTTCCAGTCCGTCCAGCAACAATAAAAACGGTGGCTCATTTTTTTGCGCGGCAATGTCCAGCAGATCCTGCCATTCGTAATACCGCACAGTTACATCTCTCCAGCGGTCTGCGCGATGATCGCAAAACCTTTTTCTAATTCCGGTATGGTCGCCGTGACCGGATAGGCCAGCCGGATTATCTCGCTTTCCGCGCCGGCGCTGATCAGCAGCAAGCTGTTGGCCAGCGCGCGCCGGCGCAATTCCGCGCAGACCGCGCCGGAAGCACAGACCAGCCCCAGCATATAACCCAGCCCCTGCCGCCGGACAAAGATCCGCGGATATTGCGCGACGAGTTTAGCGCAGGCTTCCTCGACAGTTTTTATTTTGGCAGGCATCTGCGGTATTTCCCGCAGGAGAATATCCACGGTCGCGCTGCCAGCGGCGCAGGCTACCGGATTGCCGGTAAATGTTCCGCCGTGCGCCGAAGTTTTCCAGGCGTTAGAAATTTCCTCTTTCAGAACCACCGCGCCCAGCGGAAAACCGGAGGCAATGCCTTTGGCCAGCGCCATGATGTCCGGCTCAAGACCGTACCATTCGCAGGCAAACATTTTGCCCGTGCGGCCAAAACCGCTCTGCACTTCATCGACGATAAAATATATTTTATTTTGCGCGCAGTACGCGCGCAGTTTCCGGACAAAATCCCTGTCGCGCGCCGCATAGCCGCCCTCGCCCATAACCAGCTCGATGATGACCGCGGCGATATTACCGTTGTTCAACCGGGCAATGGCGTCCAAGTCGGCCTCGGCAATGAAGCTATTTGGCAGCAGCTCGCCGTAGCCGTCGCGGTAAGATTTTTTTGTCGTGACCGACAGCGCGCCCATCGTGCGGCCGTGAAATTCGCCCTGTAGCGTAATGACGCCGCTTTTGCCGGAAACATACTTGGCGGCCTTGAGCGCGCCTTCGACCGCTTCTGAGCCGGACTGCGTGAGAAAAAACCGCGCATCTTTGATTGGCACAATTTTTTGCAGTTTTTCGGCCAGCTCGATATTGGCGGAAATATAAGTGACTCCGGCGCAGTTATGAATGATCTTTCTGGTCTGCTCCACCACGGCGCGCACGACTTCAGGGTGGCAGTGTCCGGTAGCCGTGACCGCGATGCCGGAAGCAAAGTCCAGATAAGCCCGGCCGTCCAGCCCGTAGAGATACGCGCCGGCACCGTGATCGATCTCCAGTTCGGTAAAATGGGAAAGGACACGGGATAAAACCTTGCCGCTGCGCTCCACTAAATTCATGCTGTCATTTTAGCATAGATACAATCAATGCATCACGCAGGAAATTCTTTAGGCCAAAAATATTACGCACATCTTCTAATATAGATCAGCGCGTAGGACTGCGGCTCGATATTGAGCGCGCTCGCTGTAGTCG
>JAIRWS010000094.1 GCA_031268855.1 Candidatus Margulisiibacteriota bacterium
CTGCGCCGCTTCTGAAAAAATCCCGCCGCTGTTTTGATTAAAATTAACCGCCATAAATCCCCCGTGTAAGACTAAACAATATCAACTTAATTATACCACCTTTCGGGTGAAAAAGGCACGCTAGACACTTCGACCCTGCGCGGTGTTCATTGCTAACCAAAATAGCGCGGGAATAAAGTACCCTGCGAATATATTGGCCAGGTAATACCGCTTACTTCAACAATCTTTCAATGCGTATGCCGAAATAATCGGCGATTTTTTTGAGCGTCATGACGGACGGATTGGCATTGCCAAATTCGATGCGGTACAAAAAATATTTGCCCAGCCCCGCGTTGGTAGCGAATTGGTCGCGGGTTTCTTTTTTCTTTTCCCGATAACGCTGAACGTTGCGCCCGATTTTTTGCAATAAAGCATTTTTGGCGTAAAAAACTTTGCCGCTGATCTCACCTTTTCTGCCCCGTGTCATATTTGTCTCCAATTGGGACAAATAATATGTTTGGTGCTATACTTCCGTATGTACCCGATTAGGACACTAACGGGAACAAAATAAACGAAAGGAGTTAAACAATGAGAAAAAGAAAATTGGTTTTGTTATCTGGTGTGGTTATACTGTGTTTGTTTAGTCAGGTATTTGGGTTTGCGACACTTTTGGCAAATGGCGGAGATAATATTGAGTTTACAACAAACATTACAGGAGTAACTGTGTATAAAAATGGACGGCCATTTACTGTAATTGAAGAAACGAACAAAACAATTAAAATTCAACGTGAAAAAGGAGAGGTAGTTCTTACATTTAAAAAGGATGGCTATAAAGATCATTATGTTACCTTGGAAAGATCTGTGGCCGGGACTTTTTGGTTGAATTTTATTGTGGGGGCTATTTGGGGCGCGAGTTCTGATTTGGGCACTACAGGAACGGCGTCTTCTTCGACGGACAGCGTGTTTACGGGCAACTCAATGGAGTACTCCCCCAACAGTTATTATGTGCAAATGGTAAAAGCATAACAGGATAAGTTTTTTATTTTGATAATGGGTGGCAAATGGTTAATTTTCTTTTTTCTATTGCTGCCCATTTTCTTAGCCGCAGATACAAAACTGCCATTAACTGCCGGTAATGAGCTCACCGCTTTTACTTTATTTAATTATGATAATTTGATCGCTGATAGTTATGAAAACGATAAGGCTTACCTGAAGCAGCTGGCGTATCTATTGAGCTGTGCGACAAAAGTTGCCGAAGCTGATTACTTAAATATTCTGCAAAGTCCCGACCTGAGCGCCGAGGATTTTCCCGTGACTTATCTGCTGAAACTAAACCGCAAAGTCAGAGAGATCAGCGGTTTTTATTTTATTGATACGGATGATTAGAAGAATATTTTTCATTTTAATACTGTTCGCGGCGGCGCTGGCCGCTGACGAATATTATTACAGCCGTGAATGGCTGAATTTGTTGTATTACGAGAAAACCTGGACAGGCTATCGCAGCACGGCCGCGTCCGCGGATTTTTTTGTTTTCGAGCGTGGACGTGACGATCCCCAGGCCGAATATGAAGCAGCGCTACGTTTGGTAAAAGCAAACGATGCGCAGTTCAAAGCAAAATTTCCTTTACGCTACAAATATATCGCCAGACAAAATAATTTAGAGTATGTTCCGGCCGTTACACTGACTGAAAATATTACGAAGATAGTTTTGGCCTATCCCAACCGCTATATGCAAAATCCAGTGTCGATGTTCGGGCATCTTTTCTTGGTACTGGAAACAGAGCGCGGATTTCTGGACAGCAAAATTTTACATTATGTCGCGGATACGCGCGGCGACGCGCAGGGGTTGGCATATGCGTTCAAAGGTCTGACGGGCGGCTACCGGGGCGCGTTTTACGAGGAGCTGTATTACAAAAAAATCAAAGAGTACAATTATTTGGAAGACCGAGAAGTTCTGTACTATGATCTAAACCTTGCGCCCGAACAAATCGAGGATCTGCGGCTGCACTGTATCGAACTGCGCAATACATTTTTTCATTATTATTTTTTAGATGCCAACTGCGCGTATTATATCGGTAAATTTTTAAATGTCATTTTGGCTAAAGACAGTCTGTGCAGAGGCCTGTATGTGCTGCCCGCAGAATTGATCAATAGTCTCCACGCCGACGGGCTGCTGCGCAATGAACGGACGCGCCCGACGGCCACCAGGACATTCCATTATCTTTACAATAATTTGAACAACGGACAAAAAGCGCAAGTTCGCGCGCTACTGACCGCCGAGATTGAGGACACGGACGCCGATGTAGAGACGTTGAAAACTTTTCTGGCTATTTCGGAATTTATACTCAGCAATAAAAGCGATTATGCCGGGATTATCAGGCACAACCGCATCCTGGCATATCGCAAACTCAACACAAATAATGCGGATCAAACGCGCCCCGCAATGCGCGCACGGGAAAATGCGCCAAACATCAAGCATAATTCTTTGAAATTGATGATTGCTTCTCAAGAATCTGCGGAGTGGTCTTTTAGCCCAATTCATTTTTCCAGCGGCGCGGAAAACGACGCTCTGGAAATTAAAGACGTGAAGTTTTTTGGTGGGGGCGCGAAAAGTTATAAAGACAAAAAGCCGCGCTACAATTTTGACCTGCTGGCCATCGACAATCTGGCGCAGAGCAATTCGCTGTTGCCCGCGGTGTCGTGGTCGGCCAAGAGCCAGTTTTCTTTTCAGCGGAATTTCACGGCAAATCAAGAGTTGTATCTGGGCTGCGCTTTCAATCTGCTGAATAACGGCTTGTTTTATTTTTTGCTTGGCGGCAATTACGCCAATTATGACGACCTCGCAGAAAAAGATTTAGAACATTTGCGCCTGACTTCCGGTGGAAAAACCGGCGTGAAGCAAAACCTATTTCAGAATGGTTATTGGCGGCTGGAATACGCCAACAAATATCAAAAGGATTATCTGCTGGCGGAGTTGGCGTATAAATGGGGTGATCTGCTGGGCAGAATAACGTGTCTGAATGCTTCCGGCGGGCAGGTTTATAAATTGGGCGCCGTGTGGTTATTTTAGCAATCTATTGAAGATACCAGACCGACACTGGCGATTATTTGTTTTTAAGTCGGCGGAAAAAAATTAGTCCCGGTAACATTGCCCAAAGCCCTGTTTCTCCGTATAATGACTAACCCTATGTCAGAAGAAAAAGTCCCGCCGCAAAATCTCGAAGCCGAACAAAACCTGCTGGGCGCGCTACTCATCGATAAAG
>JAIRWS010000095.1 GCA_031268855.1 Candidatus Margulisiibacteriota bacterium
CAGGCCGCCAAAGAATTTTATCCTAAAACACAAAAGTATGAATCTTACTTCGCCAGGTCAGAAGGACTGGTGTTTTATTTTGTCGACGACCGGCTGGTCTGCGTCGGCGTGGATTTCGCTGGCAAAAATCCCTATCAGGAATTGGCGCAGAAATACGGCGCCAAAACTAAATTTCACTACCTGCGCGCCAATAATTACACCTACGACGGGGCGGTCTGGTCTTCCCCCGAGCGCGTGATTTTTTACGCCGCTTATGCGCTCAAACCCGACTTTGGCAATATTTACTATTTTGACCCGAGCTGGCTGGCCGGTCTAAAAAAGCGGCTGGCCGCGCCGGAGACCAGCGGCCGCGTGGACTAAACTATATTCTGTAACCCAGCGAGAGAATACTCGGTCGCTTCGACAAGCTCAGTGATCGGACTTCGCTCCTTTCGCCAGCGTATCCGCAGGATACTGGCTCAGGGAGCACAGGGAGCGCTATCTAAGTTCGGTCTGGCAATGACATAAATACCTATATTTTACTTGACTTTTACTAGAAAATGCTATATAATTCTATACGAAAGGAATAAAAATGCCGCAATTGAATATTAAACTGGAGCCGGAGCTCAAAACACAGGTGGATGATCTTTCCCATCAGCTTGGCTTAAACGCTTCTGATGTTATTCGGGTCATGTTAAAAAAATTTGTAGTTACCGGCGGGTTTCCCTTTAGCGTCAGCGTAGAGCGCGATCCCTACAATCCCGAATACAACACGCAGACTTTAAAAGCCCTGCGGGACGCTAAAGCTGGCGTTGGCCTGCACAAAGTCAAAAATCTGGCCGCGCTGCGCAAAATTATGCTGAAATAATTTATGCTGGAGATAATTTATAAAAATTCCTCTTCGCCCTATATATCATGCTCTATATATAGTGTACTATATACCGGAAAACGCCGTTTGTCAAGCGGTGTAGACTTATTTATATGAACGAATTGAAGCTGCTTGGAAAAACTATTGAAAGAATCAGGATTGCCAAAAAGATTCCCCGCGAAAGATTTTCCTGGGAGACAGAAACAGCACGGTCTTTTATTTACCAAATCGAGCGCGGTCAGGGCAACCCATCTATCAAGACGCTCATCAAAATGGCCAGGGTTTTGGACTGCAAGGTTCAAGACTTTATTCGGTTTTGATTTTCTTTTTGCGGTGGCGGATTTTTTGAAGTAAAGTATAATCTCCTCATGGCCGAAATCCGCATTCAGCGTTATCTCTCCGAACAAGGCCTGGCTTCGCGGCGCGAGGCCGCGGCGTGGATCACGGCCGGCTACATCTTGCTCAACGGCCAAAAGGTCACGGACACCGGCGCCAAAATGGTTTTGGGCGCGGACACGCTAAAAATCGACAAAAAAGCGCGTGAAACGCCAAAATATTACTTCCTTTTCAATAAACCGCTGGGCATAGTGACCGTCAACGCGCAAAAAGGCGAACGGGAAATCAGGGACATTGTAAAATTGCCTAAAGGCGTGGTTCCTGTCGGACGGCTGGACAAAGACACTGGCGGTTTGATTTTTCTGACCAATGACGGCGTGACCGCCAGACGCATTATGGACCCCGCTTTTTATCACGAGAAAGAATATGAAGTGAATCTTTACAGGCCGATAACAGACAAAGCGTTACTTAACTTGGAGCAGGGAGTGTATATTTTGGGTCAAAAGACACGTCCCGCTAAAACGAAACGGCTGGGCGGCTATAAATTTTTGCTGGCCATCACCGAAGGCAAGAACAGGCAGGTCAGACGCATGTGCGAGGCTGTTGGCTGTCCAGTAAGGCTTCTTTTACGCAAAAGAATACTTAACTTTCAGCTTGGAACGCTAAAACCGGGCTGTTTAAAAGAGTTAAGCGCTGGTGAAAAGTCATTATTACTAAAAACACTCGGCATTGCTCGTTAACCACAACAGAACATGTTTAAGTATAAATTAACGCACGCGCTACATTGCCAAATCGGCAACCATTTTCGTCAATCATTCCATTACAGATTGTTAATTATTGCTCATCAACCGCCTGTTAATCCTGGGTGAAAAAATAGTTTTGCTTAAATCACCTGGCGCCACAAGTTAACCATAGCAAAACATTTTAATTATTTATTAACAATGACTGGCTGTCTCTTGTTTCTTATTCACATATCGTTTATTGTTTGTGGACAAGCTCTGTTTTTTGATTAAAAATCGTTCAGTCTACCTTAAACGAGTTCCATATCTGCAAAATATCCCGCTTAGCGTCCGCCCAGGCTGTTGAATCGGTGGTGATCGTAAAGATATAGACCATGTCCCCTTTAACAAAGTAGCCTTCCTGAACAATGACCAGAGAAGTGCGGGCTGTTGAACGTTGAAAGACCGAGCGATTGTACATGACATTAAAAGCCGAGTCCGCGCCTTTGCGCTCCTTGCCATTGAGCTGGGCGCCGGCTAGATACCGCCAGCTGTCGTAAGCGCGCAGGCGGTCGCGGGCCGCATCTTCCGCGCTACGTTTATTAGCTGGCTGGATATTAAAATCCACAACGGTAATTTCGTCGCCGCGCATAGCTGTCGCGCGGTGCTGGCCGTCCAGCAGGATTTTCCACGAGCCGGGTATCTCAAAAGTTACCGGATATTTACTGTCCGTATAGCGGTTGCCATTCCAGTCGGCCAGCGCGACACAGCTTAAAAACAAGATTATTAAAAGCTTTTTCACCCGTAAACCCTTCTTATATAGAAAGCTCCGCCCTCTGCTTCTAGATCTATTTTCAGTCCGGCTTCATTATACAGGAAAGTATACAAATACGTTCCCCGGTCGGTCTTGCGCAGATCTGCCAGAGTTAAGGTAACGGATGCCGGCGCGCGTATTCTGGCGCTGTCCGCCGGCATCAGCGGTTCGTCCGCGCCGGCCAGATAAGACGACTTTTCGTAATCCGTCACGTCGACGTCTGTAAGGCGCGCATAGGAGATAAAATTTCGCGCGTATTGCTGGGCGCCAAAGAAGCGCGCGGAATAATATTCATAGGAAGAAGTTTTGGCCGCGGCGCGCGCGCTGTTGTCCGCCGCCAGATCAGCGTAGAGAAATCCGCCAGTGTAAGAGTTTTCGCCGGAAATTTCCGGCCCAAACACCGCGACCTTGTCCCGCAACAGCTCAAGATACAGCACCTCGCCGGTCAACAAATACAGGCGCAGCGCGGCTTCTTCCCAGATCGATACGGTGTAGCGCGGCCAGCTGCCATTGCTCAGGCGCGGCGCGCTCAAAGCGCAGACCACAACTTTGCGGTTGTTAAAATTATTGAGCAATGTATTGTAAATCTCCGCCGCCTTGTTCGGCAGGCGCAGTCTCTCGTAAGCGGCAGCCAGATAAAACCAGGCCGCCGCTTTGTTGCGCGTATATTGAATATTCTGCTCGATATTGTCCAGCACAATTTGCGTGTTTTCGGAATAGTGCAGCCGCAGTTCGTTTTCCAGCTGCTGGGCGATCAATTCCTCGGGGTCCCAGTAATAGGCCACATTTTCGCGGCCGGTCTGGTTGCGCGCGCTGTCCGTCTGGGCTTGTCTCTCCTCGCGCAGCGGAGCGCTCATATCCTGCAGCGACGAGGACACCAGCCAGGACAGGCCGCTCAAAAACAAAACGGCGCCCAAAACGATCAGCAGATATTTTGGCAAAGAGTTCGCGCGGCGTCTAACCATAATATTTTATTATTGCACAAGATAAAATTTTTCTCTATAATTAAGAAGTTCTATTTAGAGGTGTGCCATCAACCCGCTGGGTATTAAGGATTTGCTGGGGCTAAAAAATCTCAGCGCCAAACAGATCAACCTGATCATTCAAGAGGCTTTTGCTTATAAAAACCAATTTTCCGCGCCGGCGCGGATCAAAAAATCTCTGCTGGACAAAACGCTGCTGACTTTGTTTTACGAGCCGTCCACGCGCACCATGACTTCTTTTAACGTCGCGGCGGGGCGGCTGGGCGGCCGCGCGCATAATGTCAGCGTATCCGCGTCTAGCGTGCAAAAAGGCGAAACGCTTATCGACACCGTGCGCAATCTGGAAGTAATGGGTTTCAGCGCGGTGGTTATCCGGCACAGCCACGGCGGCGCGCCGCAGTTGGCAGCCGAAAACACGACGCTGCCTGTCATCAACGCCGGCGATGGTTTTAACGAGCACCCCACCCAGGCTTTGCTGGACATTATGACCATGCAGCAATTCAAGGGCGATTTGAAAAATAAAAAAATCGTCATTGTCGGCGACATCGCGCACAGCCGCGTGGCACGCTCGAATATCTGGGGGCTAAACACGCTCGGCGCGCAGGTCACGGTCTGCGGGCCGGCCACCTTGATCCCCAGAGGCATCGAGGATTTTGGCGTTATGGTCGAGCACGATCTTGGCCGCGCGCTGGCTGACGCGGACTTTGTGAATGTCCTGCGAATGCAGCACGAGCGGCAGGCCGATAAAAATTTTATCCCGTCCAAGCGGGAGTATCACCGGCTTTTTGGCATCAACGAAAAGCGGCTGGCCAAAGCCAAGCCCGGCCTGCTCATCCTGCATCCCGGGCCGATCAACCGCAGCGTGGAAATTTCCACGCCGGTGGCCGACGGCAAACAAAATGTTATTCTGGAACAGGTCATTAACGGCATTGCTGTCCGCATGGCAATTTTAAATTTATTGATCGGAGAAAAACCATGAGCACGCTTTTGTTAAAAAACGGTACGGTCGTCGATCCGGCGCAGGGGCTGCATAAAAAACTCGACCTGCTGATCGCCGACGGCAAGATCACCGGGTTAAAAGAAAAAATTTCCGCGCCTGACGCTGAAACGCACGATCTTCAGGACAAAATCGTCACGCCTGGTTTGATCGATATGCATGTGCATTTGCGCGAACCCGGACAGGAAGAAAAAGAGACCATTAAGACCGGCAGCAAAGCCGCGGCGGCGGGCGGTTTTACGAGTATCGCCTGCATGGCCAATACTGACCCGCCCGCCGACGACGTCAGTCTCATCAAGCACATTCAGGAAGTCGCGCGGCGGCACGGCATAGTCAATGTTTTGCCGATCGGCGCCTGCACTATCGGGCTGCGGGGCGAGTTCATCACGCAGATCGGTGAAATGCAGAGATTTGGCGCGGTGGCGTTCTCCGACGACGGCCAGCCCATCGGCAACGCGCAGGTGCTGCGCAAAGTACTGGAATACACTGGCATGTTCAACTCCGTGGTCATTTCGCACTGCGAAGACAAAGCGCTGACCAATGGCGGCTCGATGAACGAAAGCGCGCTGTCCACCAAGCTCGGCCTGCCGGGCATACCCAGCGCGTCAGAAGCAACTATGGTCGCGCGCGACATCGAGATCGCTAAAAATTTTGGGCGCATCCATCTGGCGCATATTTCCACCAAAGAAAGTTTGGATCTGATCCGCCAGGCGAAAAAACTCGGCGCGCCGATCACCTGCGAGACCGCGCCGCATTATCTGCTGCTGACCGAGGAAGCGGTCGGCGATTACAACACCAACGCCAAGATGAGTCCGCCGCTGCGTCAGGAAGCTGACCGGCTGGCCTTGATCGAAGCCCTGCGGGACGGGACGATCGACATCATCGCCACGGATCACGCGCCGCATACGCTCGACGACAAGCGCGTGGAATTCAATCTCGCGGCTTGTGGCGTCTCGGGATTGGAAACCGCTCTGCCGCTGCTTTACACGCATTTCGTCCAAACCGGCCAGATCACTTTGGAGCGGCTTATCGAGTTGATGAGCGTCAACCCGGCCAGAATTTTTGCGCTGGACAAAGGGACACTCAAACCCGGCGCCGCGGCGGATCTCACCGTCATCGACCCGCGGCTGACCAAAAAAGTGGACAAGACCAAATTTTATTCCAAAGGCAAAAACACGCCTTTTGACGGCTGGGAACTTTCCGGCTGGGCGGCGATGACTATCGTCGGCGGACAGATCAAATACACGGCGGAAAAAGGAGTTTGGCTAAAAGCATGAAAAAGCCGGCGGTTTTATTATTGGAAGACGGCGCGTTGTTTCAGGGCTTTAGTTTCGGCTATGCCGGCGAAGCGGTCGGCGAGAGCTGCTTCAATACATCTATGAGCGGCTATCAGGAAATCATCACCGACCCGTCCTACGCGGGACAAATAATCGCCATGACCGCGCCGATGATCGGCAATTATGGCGCGAATAACGCCGACACGGAATCCGCAACGCCGGCGCTGCGGGGTTTCGTCGTGCGCGAATACAGTCGGGTTTACGAAAACTGGCGCGCGGAAGAATCGCTCGGCGCGTTTCTGGACAGACAGCAGATCTGCGGCATCGAGGGCGTGGACACGCGCCGGCTGACGCGCCATATCCGCGATCGCGGCGCGATGCGCTGCATCATCTCCAGTACAGACCTCGATCCCAAAACGTTAATGCCCAAAGTGCAAGCCGCGCCGCAAATGAACGGCCTCGATCTGGCCAGCGGCGTTACCTGCCAGAAGCCGTATGTTTTTTCGGAGAACAAAAAATATAAAGTTATCGCCTATGATTTCGGCCTGAAACGCAATATTTTAAAAATGCTGTCCGCCGCGGACTGCGCGGTGGCGGTCGTGCCGGCGGACACTCCCGCGGAACAAGTCCTGGCGCAAAAACCCGACGGCGTATTTTTGTCCAACGGCCCCGGCGATCCCGCGGCTGTCGCTTACGCCATAGAGAATACGCGAAAACTCATCGCCAGCGGCCTACCGCTTTTTGGCATCTGCCTCGGGCATCAGATCATTGCGCTGGCTCTCGGCGCCAAAACTTTCAAGCTCAAATACGGCCACCGTGGCGGCAATCAGCCGGTTCTGGATCTGACGACGCGCCAGGTGGAGATCACCTCGCAAAATCACGGCTTCGCGGTAGACCCCGGCTCGCTCGCCGGCCTGCCGGTGAAGATCACGCATCTCAATCTCAACGATCAGACCGTCGAGGGCCTTGCCCATCAGACCAAGCCGATCTTTGCCGTGCAGTATCACCCCGAAGCCTCGCCCGGCCCGCACGACGCGGGGCATTTATTTCAGCGTTTTGCGGGCTATTTAGAAAAAAACCGGAATTAAAACAACAGCGTCCGGATCACTAATTTTACTTGCTCAGTATTTTTGGACTCTGAGCGTTAATGTTTTCAATTGCTGCAAAATAACGCGCCTGAGCTCTTCCGGCAATTCAGGTTTAGGATAGGCGGTTCTGGCCGGCGCGCTCTGTTCGGCCAAAAAGAGCTGATAGGGCTTGACCCGCAGAGCCGCGGCTATTTTTTCCACCATTTCCACCGAGGGAAATTTCAGGCCGGTCTCAATGGCGCCGATATAGCCCGCGGCCGTGTCGCAAAGCAGCGCCAGTTGCATTTGGGAAAAGCCGGAGCCTTTTCTGATCCTTTTAAGATTACGAATAAATATCTGCCGCAAGTTCATTTTATTATTTTATACTCTAATGGATAGCGTCCATTGACAAATACCAATAGATAGTGTATTATTATTTACATCTTATAGATAGTTCGGCTTTAACAAGCAGCAATAAAAATAGGGGGTATTTTTATGACCATAGCGGCAGGCCAGAAAATGTACGCGGACGATATTCTCAATCTGACATTTTTTCCGAAAGGCGCGATACTGACTTTCAGCACTGCGGCGTGGGGCGCGACCAGCGCGGAGTTTAAGAATATCTGGAAGATCTGCAACACCGCCAATCATCAAGCCGACCCGAATGTGCCGGATCTGACGAATAGATTTTTGCGCGGCGG
>JAIRWS010000096.1 GCA_031268855.1 Candidatus Margulisiibacteriota bacterium
CAAAAAGCGCTCTGATTTTCCCGGTTGTTTTGATCGATGAGGGCAAGCCCGATCTGCTAACCCTGCAGTATCACAAAAGGTATATTTCCCAGAATATTGGGTATTTATTTAATCCCTCCGGGGAGCACGATGTCTCTAGGCCACACATACACCATAATATTTCGATTCAACTTTCCTCTATAAATTACGAAATCCTTGTAAAGAAAGGAGTGGGTGGTTATGCAAAAATTTCTTGAGGCGTTAAAAGAATACTGCACGGAGTACGATTTGGACCACAAGTCGGAGCACACTGACCGGCTACGCGAGATTTACTGGATAGCGCGGCATAATAAATTCGCGCCGGAGTTCTGCGAGACAAACATTGTCGGGCTGGCCACGCGGCTGACAAATGTTCTAGACTTCCGTCAAGAAGGCGGCAAGGAATTTGTCCGCAAAAGACAGCTGGCGGCCTAAATAGAAAGGAGCGGCTCTCATGTGGCAGCTCAAACATATTGCCCAAAAACATCCTTTACAGGGTGAACTTTTTACCGAGCTGTTTCCCCGGACACAGCCGCCGGAAAAATCTGAAGCGCAGCCCACGCAGCCATCCCTCGATAATTTAACGGAAGAAGAATCTGCTGTTTCTGTTAAAGCCGGGTACTATCACAACGGCCGTTTTATCCGCAATCCGTATGCGGATTGATACGCAAACAGCAAGGTCGTCTGTCGTTACCCCGCCGCGATCAAGTCTTTGACTTTCATTAGTTTGGTTCTTTCCGCGCGGTCGCGCTCCTCTAATTTCAAGACAATATCTTTCTGCGTTTCCTGCAGGGCGGGAATTAAATTGTATTCCAGCGCGTTGACGCGGCGGCGGGTTTTTTCGATCTCCTCGGCCAGCAGCTCGATTTTTTTCTCCGTCTGCGCCAGAAACAAAATCTCTGGAAAAGTTTCACCGACAGCCTTGAGCAAACCGCGCGCCGCCAGCGGCGCGCTGGCCGGCGAACCGCCAAGTTTCGGCTCGATCTTGCCGATCCGCAAAACCGGGAACTTCACACCGAACTGGCTTTTTATTTCCACCGCCATTGTCGTTTTGGCCGTGTTGCCCAGCAGCGCTTCCTCCAGCGCATAAGGATTGGCGCCGGCCTGCGCCTGGTAAAATTTGGCATAAACGCCGTCCAAATTTTTGTTCATCTTTTCATACAAGCCGCGCAGTTCTTTCAAAACGCGCATGAATTCCTGCATCAAACTTTCCTGTTTATCTTTCAGCAGTTTGTGCCCGCGCTGCGCAAATTGCAGACGGCTTTTGAGTTTCAAAAGCTCCATGCGGTTGGGATTGACGTTTAATTTGGCCATGTCTCTCTCTTAACTCAAAAGCGTCAGCGCAGATATTTTTTTAACTGCTCCGGCTTCAGACGTTTCAGTTGTTCAGGCGGCAGCAGTTTAAATAACTCCCAGCCAATGGACAGCGTTTCCTCAATGGTCCGGTTTTCATTTTCACCCTGCCGGATAAATTTGTCCTCAAACTCGCCGGCGAACGCGGAGAATTTCAGATCGTCCTCACTCAAAGCGGACTCGCCCAAGATCACCGCCAGCTCTTTAGCTTCGCGGCCGCGCGCATAGGCGGCGAATAGCTGATTGGCGGCGTTGGCGTGATCCTCGCGCGTTTTGCCCGCGCCGATGCCCTTGTCGCGCAGACGGGAAAGCGAGGGCAGCGGATTGACCGGCGGATAAATACCGCGCTGATGCAGCGCCCGGTCTAAAATAATCTGCCCTTCCGTAATATAGCCGGTCAGATCCGGTATCGGGTGCGTCTTGTCATCCTCGGGCATGGTCAGGATCGGCAGCAGCGTGATCGAGCCGGCCTTGCCCTGCAGGCGTCCGGCGCGTTCGTAGAGCGCAGACAGATCGGTATATAAATAACCCGGGAAACCGCGGCGGCCCGGTATTTCTTTGCGCGCGGCGGACACTTCGCGCAAACTTTCGCAGTACGACGTGATATCGGACAAAATTACCAAAACGTGGTGTCCTTTTTCAAAAGCCAAATATTCCGCGGCGGTCAAAGCCAGCCGCGGTGTGGAAATTCTCTCGATCGCCGGATCGTCCGCCAGATTGATAAAAAGCACCGCGCGGGAGAGCGCTCCGGTGCGGCGAAAATCTTCCATGAAAAACTCGGCTTCCTCATACGTGATGCCCATAGCGCCGAAGACCACTGAAAATTCCGCTTTGCTGTCGCCGGTCACCTGCGCCTGCCGGGCGATCTGCGCGGCCAGCCGCGCGTGCGGCAGACCGGAACCGGAAAAGATCGGCAATTTTTGGCCGCGCACCAGAGTGTTCAGTCCGTCAATGGTCGAAATGCCGGTTTGAATAAAATCATTGGGATAATCGCGCGCCGTGGGATTGATGGCGAGGCCGTTGATGTCCAGTTTTTTTTCGGCAATAATTTCCGGCCCGCCGTCGCGCGCCTTGCCGGAGCCGTTGTAGGCACGGCCGAGCATTTCCGCCGACACCGGCAGCTCTACACCATGTCCCAGAAAACGCACCGCGGCGCTTTGATCCAAACCCGTCGTGCCTTCAAACATCTGCACCAGCGCCCAGTCTTGATGCACTTCCAGCACCTTGCCGCGCCGCGTCTCACCGGCCGGCGTCCGCACTTCCACTAATTCTTCGTAACCGGCTTTTTCCACGCCCTCGACCAGGATCAGCGGCCCGGAAATTTCCGTCACGGTTTTATATTCTTTCTGCATCGCCAGCTCCTCCCTGTAAATTCTCCACCGCCCGCCTGATCTCTTCCGGCAGTTTTTCTAACCGCGGCAAATCTTTTTCCGGCGTGTACTTCATGCGCGCAATTTCAGCGCGCGCCGGCAATTTAAAAATCCGTGTCACATCTTTATTCTGCTGCAAAAGTTTCAACCCGGCCTGATAAAAAGCCAGCGCGGCTTTGAGCATTAAATACTGCTTGCGAAAAGAAGTGTAGGTATCCACCTCATCAAAAGCGACCTGATGCAAATAGTCCTCGCGGATCGACCGCGCGGCTTCCAGCACCAGCTGCTCGCGGCCGGAAAGCGCGTCCATGCCGACCAGCTTGACCATCTCCTGCAGCTCGGATTCCTGCTGCAAAAGCTCGGCGGTCTGCGTGCGCATCTGCGGCCAATCCTCGTCAATTTCGTTTACGTAATACTGCTCCAGATTGTCAACATAGAGCGAATAACTTTTCAGCCAGTTTATCGCCGGAAAATGCCGCGCGTAAGCCAGCGCGGAATCCAGCGCCCAAAAAACTTTGGCCACGCGCAAAGTGTTTTGCGTAACCGGCTCGGACAAATCACCGCCCGGCGGCGATACCGCGCCGATCACGCTCAAAGTCCCTTCGCGCTGCGGGGCGCCCAGCGCGGTCACCCGTCCGGCGCGTTCATAAAACTCTGCCAAACGCGAGCCTAAATAAGCTGGATAACCTTCCTCGCCGGGCATTTCTTCCAGACGGCCGGACATTTCGCGGAGCGCTTCCGCCCAGCGCGAGGTGGAGTCGGCCATCATCGCCACATTGTAGCCCATATCTCGGAAATACTCGGCGATCGTAATGCCCGTGTACACCGACGCTTCCCGCGCGGCTACCGGCATATTAGAAGTGTTGGCGATCAGCACCGTGCGCTGGATCAGCGCCTCACCGGTTTTCGGGTCTTTCAGCTCAGGAAATTCCTGCAACACATCGGTCATCTCGTTGCCGCGTTCACCGCAGCCAATATAAACGATCAGATCCGCGTCAGCCCATTTGGCGAGCTGATGTTGCACAACCGTTTTGCCGCTACCGAACGGCCCGGGTATGCAAGCCGTGCCACCTTTAGCGATCGGGAACAGCGTGTCAATAATGCGCTGTCCGGTGATTAGCGGTTTGTTCGGCGGCAGTTTACCGGCGTGCGGCCGCTTGCGGCGGATCGGCCATTTTTGCAACATGGCGATCTTTTCTTCCGCGCCGTTTTCCCCGGCCACGACCGCGATCGTTTCGGTAATATTAAATTCGCCGGCCGCGCTGCTTTTTAAAACGCCGCCTTTGGCCAGCGGCGGCAGCATGATCCAGTGTTTGACCGCTGTCGTTTCCTGCACATAGCCCAGCGTATCACCAGCGCGCACTGTACTGCCAATCGCGGCCGTCGGCACAAAACGCCATTTTTTCTCCAGATCCAGCGCGGGAATGTCTATACCTTTTTCAATGAAAGAGCCGCAGCGGTCTTTAATTCTCTCCAGCGGCCGCTGAATGCCGTCAAAAATCGTGGCGATCAGTCCGGGCGCCAGCAGAACCGAAAGCGGTTCACCGGCGGACACGACCGGTTCACCCGGCGTCAGCCCGGCGGTCTCTTCGTACACCTGTATGGCCGCGCTGTCGGGTTTAATTTCGATTACCTCGCCGATCAGCCGCCGCGCGCCGACCCGCACCACATCGTACATTTTAATATCGGCCAGTCCGCCAGCGATCACCAGCGGCCCCGCGATTTTGACAATTTTTCCCGTCATGTTTCTCTCCTTTTTTAGACCGGCCGGCCTACCGCTCTGGCCAGCGTGTTTTCCAGCCGCCGCTGCCCCAGATTGGTTTTAGTTTTGTATTCCGGCAAAATAAACACGGCGGGCAGCGTCCGCCTTTTTATTTTTTCAATCTCCGGCAGCAAAGCCGCGGCTAATTTCTCCGCGATCAAGATCAGGCCGGTCTCCTCATCTCTAGCCAGTTCATCCAGCAGATCGCGCGCTTTAGCCGCGTCTTCCAGCTCAAAGCAGCCCACGCCCAGCGCGCTGAACGGCTTGACGGTCTCGGCCGGTCCCAGCAAAGCAATTTTTTCCCTAGACATATGTGTGCCTCAAATAATTCTGCAGTTCCGGCAAGGCGCGGCCGCGGCTCAAATATAAAATTTTTATATTCTTTATTTCGTTTTCTTTGGCCTGCACAAAAGCCAGTACCGCGGCCGCGCCGCAGCCGTAGCGTCCAGCAAAAAGCTGTTTGTTGGCATAATCCTCCAGCGCTTTTTCCACCGCGCCTTCATCGAGTGTTTCCGGAATTTCTATATTGGGAAACTTTTGGCGCAGGGTTTCCGCGGCGGTAGCGGGATCGTAATGATATTTATATTCAGCAATTGCCGCCTGCGCGTGTATATACGCCTGTATATACCTGTCCTGTTTTTTGGCCAGAGCTTGCAGCGCGCGCAAATGTTCCTGATCCAACCAATAATCCAGCTGGCAAAAATCCGCCGTTTTTTCATAAATCTCCACCGCGCGGCGCACGAGCGTCTGGTCAAAATCCGCCAGCTTGTCTTTGCCCAGCGGCAGGAGATAATGATCCAGGTTTTGTTCGATCAATTTTTCTTTCAGCAAAATTTTGAGATTGTGCAAATCGTATTTGAGCCAGCAAATTTCCGCGACAGCCGTGTCCCGAAAAAGCTCGCGGCGCAAATCCGCCAGCTCTTGATTGAGGCGGTTTTCCAGCTGCTCCAAAGTTTCCGTTTCGGCAAACTCAGCTTTGCCCAGCTCGGCCAGGCTCAACAGCTGTCCTTCGCGGGAACGCACGCGCCCCAGTAAAAAACCCAGGCCGGTCATGGCCACAACCTCGCGGCAATTTCCGCTTCGGCGGCGGCCGCCGCCTCGCGCACATTCGGCTCGACCGAGCAGTCCAACCGCGCTTTGCCGTAATCGAGTTCCAGCCGGCCAGCCGGCCAGTTTTCCGGCGTAAACACCGGCGTATCCGGCGCGCCCAGTGTCTGCAAAACTTCGGCCAGCACGGCCTTATCGCCGCCGGCTAAAACTTTCGCGCCGTTAAAATCCGCCGCCCGCAAAATTCGGGCATAATATTTTTTTAATTTCTTGCCGCTCAAATCTTTCACCGCCAGCGTCAGCGCCTGCTCCAGGCACGTCCTTTTCTGCGCCAAACATTTCTGCGTAATTTCCATTTGCCAAAGCTGCCGGCGCTGCTGTACCGAGAGCGCGCGTTCTTTTTCCAGCTCAGCGGCCGCTTTTTTGCGCGCGGCGTTGAGCTGTTTTTGCGCGGCGGACAGCTTTTGCGCGGCGGCGGTCTGCGCGGCCGCCAGGATTTTCCCGGCCTGGTTTTGCGCTTCCGCCAAAATTTTTTTCTTAATATCGTCTAACGCCACAGCCGCTCCATTACAACCGAATATTCATCAAAAGCAATATCGACATCAGCAGTCCCAGCACGGCGTAAGTTTCCACCATCGCCGCAAGGATCAAGCCTTTGCCGACTTCGTCAGGTTTGCGGCCGACCATGGCAATACCCGCCGCGGCAACCCGTCCCTGATAAATGCCTGAAATTACGCCGCCGATCGCCATTGGCAGGCAGGCGAATAAAATCTGCAGGCCGGCTTCACTGGACACCGGCAGAGCGCCGCCCAGCAAATTAGTTTTCAGGATCACCCAAAAAGCAACCAAAAACCCGTAAATACCCTGCGTGCCCGGCAGAGCCTGCAACAGCAGCGTCTTGCCGAATTTATCGGGGTCTTCCGCCACCACGCCAGCCGCCACTTCCCCGGCCAAACCAACACCCACTGACGAGCCGATGCCGCCGCCGCCGATCGCCAGCGCCGCTCCTAAAATCGCACACATTAAACCGATATCCATAATTTTCTCCTTTCGTTTTTTGCTCTGCAAAAATTTATTTATTCCAAGCTAACATATTTTGTCTGCCAAGAAAATGGCCGAAAAAACCGCCCCCCTCCCTCGAAAAATTTTGAAAAATATTCCACATACTGCAGGCGCGCCGAATGGACAAACGAGCCAAGCATGTTGACCAAAAAATCAAAAATGTGGCCGAAGATCAAGATCACGATCATCACACCGAGGCCGACGATCGGGATCCCGCCGGTCAGCGCGGCTAAATAATTTATGACCAAAGCCATCACCGCCGTCACCAGCCCTAGCGCAAAGATCCGCGTGTAGGAGAGCAGGTCGCCAAGGTATCCCGACAGCCTGTACAAACTCAAAAGCCCCGAGCCGAGTTTCAGGAGCGGATTTTTTTGGTGCCGCCCTTGCGTCAAAACCAGAAACACCGCGCTGCCGATTACTATATATTTAAAAATGTTCGCCAGCAGCGCGGCGGCGGCCGACCAGCTCTGACCCGCTGGCAGCAAGCTCAAGCCCGCCCAGCCAAAAATTGCCAGCAGGAAAACGAACCAGCAGCCGGAAGCCAAAAACGCCGCCGCCCAGCCTTTTTGTCTGCCGTCTAAAACCCAGCGCAAAAAAAGGCCGGCCAGCATTTGCAGCGCGCCCAACCCCACGGAAAGCCCGAGCAGCGGCAGCGGACTGTCCAGCGGGTCGATAATTTTCAGGCTCAAGAAAAAATTTCTCACATCCGGCCAGGGCAGTATATTGAAGTCCAGACCAAACACGCTGCCGGTCAAAAGCCCGACAACTATTGTCGAAATTCCGCAGTAAATATTTAAGAGCAAAAGTTCTTTGCCGAATTTGGTCAGATTGGCGAAAAAATGTGCCAGTAAAAAACCCGCAAAAAGCAGCAGCAGCAAGCCATAGCCAGCGTCGGACAAACACAGCCCGTAAAACACGATAAAAAACGGCGCCATGAACGGTGACGGATCAAGGTCTTTGCTGCCCGGCATACCGTAAAGCGAGGTCACCGCTTCCAGCGGAGCCGTCACGCCGTTGCGCAGTAACGCGGGCTGTTCCTCGCCCGCGTCAGGCTCAACCTCACGCCAGTACAAAACTCCGGAAAACTTATCCAAATATTGGCGCAGTTTTTTCTTTTGCGCGACAGGGACCCAGCCGGTAAGGAAGCTGGTTTTTTTCGTGGCGGTCAGCCCCAAAGACCACTGCCGCAGGGCGTTTTCGTTGGTCAATTGTTCTGTCCAAACCGCCAGGCGCGTGTACTCCGCGGCGTGGATTTTAGCCAGCCGTTCCCGCAGCTCCGCGTTTTTTTGGCGCAGCTTGTCGAGCCGCCAGCGGAGGCTGACCGCTTCACGGAAATATTCCCGCTTTTGCAGGGGCAGCGCGACTTCCGCAAAATTGAGCTCCGCCAGTTCAGCGCGGATCGCCGCCTCGTCTGCCCGCCAAAAAACGCTCTGCACAAACGCGGTCTGTCCGTCCACGCGCAAGACCTGCATTTTTTCCGGCTCAACTTTTTTCACCGGGATTTGGCCAAACAACGCGCCGGTCTGGCGCAAGCGAGCGGCCTGGCGCGCGCGTCCCAGGCCAAAGCGGGCGTATAATTCCTGTTTTTGTACCGCGTCGGCAAGCTGCTTCATGGCCGTTGTCTGCGCGCGCCACTCCGCGGACGATCTCTCCAGCGCGGCCAGCGTTTTATCCGGCCGCTTCTGCAGCAGCTCCGCCGCCTGCGCTTTTTTTACCACCGGCTTGACTTGAATGAAATTTTCAATAAAACCGCGCGGCCGCGGGAATAATTCGTCCAAAAACTGCAAGTTTTTTTGATAACGCTGCGCCAGCTCCGCTGGCGGCGTTTCGTCCCGCAAATTGGTGATCTCCATGATACCCAGAGCCTGCAGGCCGGACAGGAACTCATGTGTCTTTTCCTGTAGGATAAAAATTTGCATTTTTTGCAAACCCGCGACAGCCATGGCTTCTCCTATTGATTAGGCTAAAATTTTCTCCGTCAAAAAAGCGGCGGCTTCCGCCAGCGTGTCCTTGCTGACCGCCAGTCCAGCCAATTGCGTCCTGGTTTTTTGCGCCGCCTGAACAGCCTCTTTCGCGTACAGTGTTTTCAACTCCTCTTGCAGCGCCAGTTTATTCTGTTTGAGCTCTTGTTTGAGTTCGGCCTGCAGTCCAAGAATTTTTTGTTCGGTTTCCCGCGCCAGACATGCGGCATCCCGTTCGGCGCTGGCAATCAAACCCGCCGCCGCTTTTTCGGTTTGCAGTAATTCGTCCAAAATATCCTGCGTCATGTTCTTTGGTTTCTAGCAAGATATCCCGCGTTTGTCAAAAACTCTCGCCCATTGCGCGCAGGCCGCGGGGAGCCACGGTCGGAACGAGTCCGATATTTGATCAAGCGCTTTGACAAAGCAAGGCAACTTTTATATACTTACTA
>JAIRWS010000097.1 GCA_031268855.1 Candidatus Margulisiibacteriota bacterium
CGTCAGATCCAGGCCGTCAATGATCTTCAATAGCGTGTCCAGCACTGGCGAGGATACGCCTTTCTCGATGCGCATTAATACGGCCACATCAAGACAGGACTCATAGGATAATTTATGCAAGCTCCATTTTTTGGCTTTTCTCAATCTGGCGATGTGTTTGCCGACATCCGCCGAGTCATATTTGAAATTGAAATCTTCCTTTAGTTTAGCTATTGACATTATTAAATCCTAGATTATACTGATGTTAATTAGCGTTGCTAAATAGCAGTGCTAAGTAGCAATGCTAATTAACAATAATACTAAATAAACAGGAGGAGATTTATTATGACTATAGCGACAGGCGAGAAAATGTACGCGGCGGACATTCTCAATCTAACTTTTTTCCCGAAAGGCACGCTACTGACTTTCAGTTCTGCAGCGTGGGGCGCAACCGGCGCGGAATTCAAAAATATCTGGAAAATCTGCAATGCCGCCAATCATGCCGTTGATCCAAACATACCGGATCTGACCGATAAATTTCTGCGCGGCGCGGGCAGTTCCGGCGTTACCGGCGGCAGCAATTCTGGTTCTGCGGATATTACTTTGACCGACGTGAATTTGCCCGGTCATAATCATCCCTTGACCGGAACATTGACTACGAGCAATGAAAGTCAGGGACATACCCATTCAGTTACGGCTGCTGGAAATATTTCCGGGGAAGGAACACATGCTCATTCCGTTACTGATGTTAATGATCCCGGGCATAAGCATGATTTAGAGGTGGATTATGATTCTAATGGGACGGAATACTATCCGGGCGCTGGCGGTGCACGACAGGCTACCACAAGCCTTGCTGTAGTCAGCAGTAAGACAGGAATTTCGATCACCGGCGGCGGCACGCACGGACATACATTTAGCGGCAGTTCGGTGGCTTCGGAAGGCGCGAGCGCAAGCCACACCCATACGCTTACCTTGAACGGCAATACGGGAGATTTTGGCAGCGCTTCAGCAACGCCGATACAGGTTTCTATAAACACTGTGCCGGAGTATTACACGGTTATTTATATTATTAAAATAATCTAAGGCAGATCCCGAAAAATAAATTTTATTTGTGCTAAAATTAAAAAATATGGCTTTGACCGTAACACGCGTGCAGCAGCTGCAAAAATTGCAGAAAATACTGCAGATCAATTTTGCTAATTTGGAATTGCTCAATAATGCCTTGACCCATTGCTCTTGCCAAAATAATGAAGCGGACAACGAGCGGCTGGAGTTTTTGGGCGACGCAGTTTTAAAAATAGTCATTTCCGAATATTTGTTTGAAACTTTTGCCGACAAAGACGAGGGTTTTTTGACTAAAGTCCGCGCGGTGCTGGTTAGCGACTCGGCGCTGGCGGAGATCGCCGCGCGTCATGCGCTGGGCGATTATCTGCTGATGAGCCGCAATGAAGCCGCCACCGGCGGCGCGCGGCGCAAGTCCAATCTGGCCGATAGTTTGGAGGCGCTTTTTGCGGCCTACTATCTGGACAGCGGTCTGGCGCGCGCGCGCGAGTTTATCTTGAGAATTTTTCAGCCGTTTTTCGCCGAGGAAATCGAGCTGGCCGACTTTCAGGATTACAAATCTGTCCTGCAGGAGAAGGCGCAGGCTTTAGGCTGGAAATTACCGGAATATCGTGTTATACAAGAACGCGGTCCCGAGCATGACAAGGTTTTTACCACTGAAGTTCTGGTGGCGGGGCGCGGTGTTTGGGCCAGGCTGCGGCCTTATGCGGCACAGGGGCAAAACAAGACGAAAAAAGGCTCCGAGCAGCAGGCCGCGAAAAATTTGCTACAGGACGCGCATTTCAGGGGGATACTGGAGAGTGTTTGAATGTATCTGAAAAAACTGGAAATGTTCGGGTTTAAAACCTTTCCCGACCGGACAGTTTTGGAGTTTGCGGACGGGCGTGGCATCACGGCGATCGTCGGGCCCAACGGTTGCGGCAAAAGCAATATTATCGACGCGTTTCGCTGGGTGATGGGTGAGCAATCGATCAAGCTGCTGCGCGGTTCGCAGCAGGAAGAGGTTGTTTTTGCCGGCACGGAGGAGCGTAAGCCGGTTTCGCTGGCCGAAGTTTTTCTGACTATCGATAATTCCGATCACCGGCTGCCGGTGGATTATAGCGAGGTCGAAGTCGGCCGCCGTTTTTACCGTACTGGCGAGAGTGAATACCTTATCAATAAAGAAGTAGTGCGCCTGCGCGATGTGCAGGAATTACTGATGGACACCGGCATCGGCAAAGGCTCTTACGCAATTATCGGGCAGGGGCAGGTGGTCAGTCTGCTGCACAACAAGCCGGAAGACCGCCGCAAATTGTTCGAGGAAGCCGCCGGTATTCACAAATATAAATCCCGCAAGCACGCCACGCAGCTCAAACTGGAAGCCGCCGAGCAGAATTTATTCCGCTTGAGCGACATCCGCGCGGAGATCCACCAGCAGCTGGGGCCTTTAGAAGAGCAGGCCAGAACAGCTAATGAATATCAGATTTTGAAAAAAGATCTGGCCGGTTTGGAAATTGGTTTGTTCAAGGTCAAACTGGGCAAATTGGATTTTTTTAAGCAGGAAGTCGAGCAAAAAATTGCCGAATATAAAAAAGTTGTCGAGGAAGCCGACACGGGTGCGCGGAATATCGCCGCGAAAAAACAGGAATTCCGCGGCAAAATAGTTGAGCTGGATAAACAGCTGCAGGATTTTGACAGCCAGCTGCAGGATTTGCGCCGGCAAAAAGCCGAATCCGCCAATAAGTCCGATGTGGCCAAAGAACGCGCCGGCAATCACCGTCAGCGTTTGCAGGCGGTGGAGCAGGAGATCGCGCAGCTGGAAGCCAACAAAACGGCTTTGCTGGCGCGGCAAAACGAAGCGCAGGTTGAGCTGGGCGCGGTGGAAAAATCCGTGGCCGAGCTTGACGAGCGTTTGGCCAGGAAAAACGAGGAAACCCGCGCCATTGTCGAGCGCTGGCAGCAGGTCAATCAAGAGATCGCTGATTTGAAAAAAGCTTTGACGGATTTTTTGGATCAGGTGGAAAACCAAAAATCCAAACTGCTGGGTTTGGAATCCGGCGAGACGGTTGTGGCCGGCGATTTGCAGCGCGTGGAAACTTCGCTGACGGATTTTGCCAGGGAGCGGGCAGAACTGGCGCAGCGCAAGGGCGAACTGCTGGAACGCAAAACTTTTGTTGACAGCAATGTCGATGAACTGCACGCGCGGCGCGATGAATTATTCAAACAAAAATCGCAAAAAGAAGACGAGCGCAAAACTAAATTGGCGCGGCGCATAGAGATCAAGGAAAAATATGATCAGCAGTCCTCGCGTTTGCAGTTGCTGGAAGAAATGCAGCGGACGCATGAGGGTTTTCAAAAAGGCGTGCGTTCGGTTTTTCAGGCCAGAAAAGATAACACGCCGGGCTTTGGCGGTATTGCCGGAGTGGTGGCGGATATTATCACCGTGCCCAAACAGTACGAAGCCGCGGTGGAAGCCGCGCTGGAAAATAATCTACAGGCCATTGTGGCGGAAGACCGCGCCGCGGTCGAGCAGGCGCTCCAGCATTTGCGTGAGCATGCGCTGGGACGCGCGACGTTTATGGCCGGCGGTCTGCTGAAAAACGCGGTCAAAGTCACGCCGCCGCGCGGCGTTTGCGCTGTCGATGTGGTGTCCTGCGCGGAAAAATATCAGGAATTTATCACCAGTTTGCTGGGCACAGTATGCATTGTGGATAATCTTGAACAGGCCTGGAGTGTGTTTGAGCAGAGCGAGGCCAGCGGCTTATCGGCGGTGGTTACGCTGGCTGGCGAGGCGCTGACCGCCAAGGGTTTGCTGACCGGCGGTTCGGTCGGCAAGGAACAGGAGTCGATCTCTTTATTGAGCCGCCAGCGTGAGATTATCGAGCTGAGAAAAGACAGCGAGCAGTATACCGGAGAATTGGCGGCGCTGGATACGGAGATTAAAACTATCGAGCAGCTTTTTGGCCAGATTGAAGAAGAATTAAAAGAACACGCCAATAAATTGAAGCATCTGGAGATAGAGCAGGGCACTATTGCCAACGATCTGGCGCGCCTTGAGATTGACCGCGGCAAATTGGAGAAAAATATCGTCAATAGCCAGCAGGAAATCACGCAGCAGCAAAGCGAAATGGAGAGGATCGCCGGACAAAAACAAAATCTGCGGACTGAGCTGGCCGAGCTGAATAAGCAGCGGGAAGAAAAAGAAAAAATTATTGCAGAAAAAGAAAGCGCCCTGCAGCAGGCGGACGGTGAAAAAACGACAGTCAATGAGCTGCTGACCGAGATCAAGATCAACAGCACCAATGCGCTGGCTGCCAAACGGCAGATTGAATTAAAGCTGGAATCTTACCGCGACAATATTCAGCAGACCGAAGCGCAGCTGGCCGAGAAAAGCGCGGAAAAAGAAACTTTGCGACAAAGCATCGCCGAGGCGGAAAATATTCTGCGGGACACGCAAAATATTTTGCCGGAAATCGAGGGCCGGATCGAACAGTCCCAGACCGGCCTCCATGCGGCCAATCAGGAGCGCGCGCGGTATTTCAACGATCTGGAAGTTTACGACCGTCTGGAAAAAGAACGCCACGATGCCGACCGTGAGGTGCGCGCCAGGCTGTCCGAGGAGGAGATCAAAATGGCGCGCGTGGAAGCTGAGCACGCTGAGATGCTGCGCCGCATGGCCAATGAATACAATCTGACTATCGATGATGTGTTGAAATCCGAAGCGGTGGTGGAAGATTACGAAAAGACACAGGATGAGGTGGAAAAACTCAAACGCCGCATCAAACGCATGGAGCCGGTCAATCTGCTGGCGATCGAAGAGTACGAAGCGCAAAAAGAACGTTTGGTTTTTATCGAAAATCAGTGTGAGGATCTGGAAAAATCTAAAGCCGATCTATTAAGCATTATCAAAGAATTAGACCGCACCGCGCTGGAGGCTTTTAAGGAAACTTTTCATTTGGTAAACGAGCATTTTAAGCAGATTTTTACTTCGCTTTTCAACGGCGGCTACGCCGAGCTGCAGATTTTGGATAATAATAATATTTTGGAATCCGGCATTGAGATTTTGGCGCGTGTGCCCGGCGCGAAAAAAACCCAGTCAATGTCCCTGCTTTCCGGCGGCCAAAACGCTTTAACAGCGGTGGCTTTGCTTTTCTCTCTGCTTTCAGCGCGACCGGGGCCTTTTTGCATACTCGACGAGATCGACGCCGCGCTGGACGACCCGAATATCGGCCGCGTGACCGAGCTGCTGAAAGAATATGCGGAAAAAACACAGATCATTATCATCACGCACCGGCAGGCCATGATGTCTGTGGCGGAAGTTCTCTTTGGCCTGACTATGGAGCAAAAAGGTGTTTCCAAAGTTGTTTCGTTAGAATTGCCCGACAAAGAAAAGGCGTTGCTGGAAGCGTGATCTACCCCTCCGCCGCTTATGCGGCGCCTCCCCTTATCAAGGGGAGGCGATAGAGAGTTATTAAGATATTGAAAGAGGAAGTAAATGGTTGCTGTTATAATTGACGGGAAAAAAATTGCGCAAAATATTCGCGGAAAAATAAAAAACGAAGTTGCCAAATTGACCAGCAAGCCCGGGCTGGCGGTCGTCTTAGTCGGTGCTGATCCGGCTTCGCAAGTTTATGTAAATTCCAAAGAAAAAGCCTGTCAGGAAATCGGTTTTTATTCTGAAGTGCATCGCCTGCCGGAAACGACCGGCGAAGCGGAACTGCTGGCCTTGATC
Organism: Candidatus Margulisiibacteriota bacterium; assembly: GCA_031268855.1. Lineage (NCBI taxonomy): Bacteria > Bacillati > Candidatus Margulisiibacteriota > Candidatus Margulisiibacteriota bacterium. Next base: position 5,753 of record JAIRWS010000097.1, read on the forward strand.
CAAAAATTAAATGTTGATCCTAAAATACACGGCGTGCTGGTACAGCTGCCTCTGCCGAAGCAAATTGATGTCAGAAAAGTTATTCTGGCAATTAACCCGGATAAAGATGTGGATTGTTTTCATCCGCAGAATACGGGCAATTTGGTGAATTATTTTAAGGCTGCCGATCAAACAATGATATTGCCTTGCACGCCGCTGGGCTGCCTCAAGCTGCTGGAGTCGACCGGAGTTTCTTTGTCCGGTAAAAAAGCGGTCGTGGTTGGCCGCAGCAACATAGTTGGCAAACCAATGGCTATTTTGCTGTTTCAACTGGACTGTACTGTTACGGTTTGCCACTCGCGCACGGAAGATCTGGCTAATGAGGTACGGCAGGCAGATATTGTAATCGCGGCGACTGGCCAACCGGGTTTAATTACCGGCGGGATGATCAAACCCGGCGCGGTAGTGATCGATGTCGGCACCAACCGCGTGAACGGCAAATTGACCGGCGATGTGGACTTTGCGGGCGTTTCCGCAGCCGCCGGATTCCTCACTCCAGTCCCCGGCGGCGTCGGCCCCATGACCATCGCCATGCTCATGCAAAACACGCTCAACGCGTATCTGGCGCAAAAGAAATAACTTCTTAGTTTTTTACTTTCCGGTTTGATTTTTTTTAGTTGGTGGCAGAAATCCCCATTGTTTTTGAGGCGATTCTTTTTCCGGCGCAAAAAATTTATTTATAACCTCAACTACCGAGCTGATTTTCTGATCTTGAGAATGTTGATGCCGAATAATGACGGCTATTTTTCTTTGTAAATTTTTATGTGTAATAATAGCTTTGCGTAACTTTACGAAAATCCGCATAATTTGAATATTCACGCTTACTGCCCTTGCGCTATTAAGCACGCTGGATAACATTAGAATTCCATGTTCTGTAAATGCGTACGGTAAGTATTTGATGTTTGAGCCCTGACTGTTTTTCAAGGTGCCAATTTGGCACCTTGAATTTTGCGCTTCTTGCTTGGTCAAGACGAACATAAAATCTGCGGGAAACCTAACTTTGTTCCGGTTAACCGCTCTTTTGAGTTGTTTGGTTTCCACACCGTACAGACTTGCTAAATCCCTATCCAACATTACTTTCTTGCCTCTAAGCAAAAATATTCTATTTTCAATAACTTCCGTAGTTACCAATGCTTCTGATTTTTTCATAATTCCACTCCTTTTTATTGCCAGCTTTTTTGCCAACTATTTATAGGTAATCATGCAAGAAAAATGCCAACTATGCTACAAGATTAGTCGAATTTTCTGCAACAATTTAATATTGCTTACGATAAATTATTAGATAAATCTTGCTATTACGGTACGACCGACAGCGACCTCAAGTCGCGGAGGAAGTACCTGTCGCATTGGCGACAGGTATAATTTAGAAAAAAGCGGGTAATAATATCCGCAGGAGAAAGAAATGAATAATTATTACTTGACAGTCACCCCCCCCCCCCCCCACTGTCGAACAGACAGTATCTAAATCGTTAATTTCCAATTTTAACTTTGCTTTACAAAGAGGTGATGCCTATGGGTGAAACCTCTGGTGTTTTTGTTTCCCGTTAAAAAAGTAAAAAAACAAAATTAAGAAAAGGAAGGTAATTTATATGGTGAACACAAATTTTTCAGTCAATGCGGCCGGAAATCTAGCGCAGTATAATTTAGTTACAAACACGGAGAAAACCAAGGACACGATTACGGTAGAAGATATTACTGTAATGGTAAAGCTAGGACAGTTTAATAAAATCCGCAGTCTAATTCAGGAGTTAAAAAACGGCAGTCGAAGTGATAAGAGGGTCGCTCAAAAAATCGCGGCCTTTGCAGAATTTTATAAAAAAGAGCTTGATAAGGTTTATCCTGTTGAGTTTCACGATGTACTCAACAATAATAGAGATAATATTGTCCCTGCTCATATATATGAACAATTTGCGGATATTTTAGATAAGTACAATATTATTTCTTATAATCGTCCGACTGCCGATATAAATAATCCAGCCAGCCATAATTTTGTCGACCATAATAAAATTCTATCAGAAAGCATATTAACTGAGGATGGTCAGCCTAGACAGCAAGACTTTATTAATCATGCCCGCAATATAAATATTACCGAAGTTGATGAGCTGATTAGGCGCAGAGATTTTGCCACATTAAATTCTTTAGTACAGGATTTAAGAGGAATTAGTGGAAAGTTGTCTGGGAATAATCGAATTTCTGTTGAAAAAGGCATTCAAAGAATACAGAATGAAATTAGCGAGTACTCTCTTCTTGATTTTGCCTATAGTTCTGCGACGTATGATTTAATCAGGCACAGAGATTTTGCTAAAATAAATTCTTTAATACAGGATTTGAGAAAGATTGGTGGAGATAATCAAATTTCCGCTGAAAAAGCCATTCGGAGAGTACAAAATGAAATTAGCGAATTCGCTTACTCTTGGGAACTGGATAGGCAGTTTTTTCAAGGCAGTAAATCCGAAGCGCTGAGAAATAATGGCAATATATGGCATCCACGCACAGGAGAACTTGGTTCAGAAAGCAAAGCGGAAGAGATGGCTGAATTTTTTGAAAGTAAAGGAGACAATGATATTTCCACGAAAATACGCGAGCAAATTAAAAAAGTTACAGATAAAAGAACAAACGCTTTGTTATCGGGGAGAAGGGATCCAGTTCCATTTAAATCATTCAACTTAACACCAGAGTTTGAATCTTTGCGCAAAATTCTACAGGACAAAAGCGATCTGCCGCTTGATATTCAGAAGGAGATAGAAAACTTACTGCAGGAACGCTTTAGTTCACAAGGTGATTAACCCAAATCACTTTCATGTTTTGGCCAATCCGGAAATCAATCTCCGAATTGGCCAAACTCAATCCCCCAGCGCCGTTTTCACCCACTCGGGGTGTAGCGGCGCGGCTTCGAGGAATTTGGTCATCAGGCCGGTGTAGCCCTTGCCCAGATCGCGCCACCAGAGCAGCGAAGCCTGGGACAACCGCAACGAAAACAGCGTCCGTTTTTTTAAGGCGCGGGTCTGCTCGGCCATTTCTTTTAATTCCTCCGCGGTCAGCGGCGGATTGTCGGGATCGGTCGGGTCAATTTTACGGCCTTTTAGCCCGGCGCGGACCCTTTCAATAACTCCACCAGGTATAGGTCTGGTTATATTTATCCTGCTCCTCACCATTGCCATAATAGATGCTCCTTTCTTTTTTAGTTGCTTTGCGTGCCGAAATTATTCTAACGACATTATTACGGTGCGTGACGCTCACAACCAGAATTTTGCCGATATTGCCAATAACTTTCCAGCGCTTTTCGGTCAGGCTGTGCTCTCGGTCATAAGCGATCCGGCAAAACTGATCATTAAAAATATACTGCGCATCCGCAAAGTCCACACCGTGTTTTGCCAAATTCTTTTTATTTTTTTCCTCGTCCCATTCAAATTCCAGACTGGATAATAACACATACA